>NZ_CP033043.1:3650000-3950000 GCF_003667825.1 Metabacillus litoralis
GCTAGGGGCTAATCCAGAAGTGGAAAATGGTTTTTGGTTAGGCTATCAGTCACCAACTTATGGTGATGATGTTTTCATGGCAACACTGAAAAGCTTCGACGGAACAAAAGCTACCTATGAATATGATCTTACTTGGGACGATAGCGATGAAATAAGAACCGGCGAAATCTTCTTTGAAAATGGTGTGATTACTCTACACTTTGTTGATTTTGAAGGTAATGATGTGGCTGTGGAGTTTACGCTATATTAATAGAAGAAGGAAAAACCTGCTCCAGTGTTGGAACAGGTTTTTTCTGTATTATCTATATTCGCTAATAAGTTCACCCTCATCATTATATAACAATGCAGCATCCCCATTATTATTCCACATATAGCTTGTTGTCCATAACTGTTCATAAGCTCCATCGTAAGCATCTGGACCTGACAGTACAGCTATGTAGTAGCCGGCTTCCATTGTTGATCCTTCAGGAAAATCATAGCGTTGATTACCTTCTTCACTGATTAAATACCAGCCTGAAATATCAACTGTTTCATTTGTATCATTCATAACAGTAACAGACTCCCACTCCAGGTCAACATCTGAAATATAAATGCCGCGTGGTGTGATAATTCCTGCTAAATAGTTTTCTGTATATCTTAAGTCAAATTCAACAGCTTCTGGAAGACCTTCATATCCACCAGCGTTCTTAATTTCTACAGCACGTTTCTTTAATCTCTCTAACTTTTCAAGGTTTGCCTCAGCCTTCTCTACATTACCTTCGTCAACTTGATCTTGAATAATTAAGAGCAATCTATACTGAGAAACCTCATAAATAACACGCTCTCTTGCAATTTTAGCTGGTTTCACATATGTATTATTTAAATAGTCACGATTTGATTTACCTGACACTTTTCCAATTGAAAGCTCAGTCTTCTTAATCTCATTTGATAGTGCATCATAATGACGATCAATGGCCATTATTTCACCTGAATCTATTGTCTCTTCAAAATTCGCTAGTCTTTCTAGTAATCTTTCACCATTGCTCTTGGCTTGATTTGCTGCGGTATTCGCATATGTCGTGCATACAGTACATGTGATAAACACAACAGTCAGCATAAAAATAAACTTCTTTAACATAATATCCTCCTTAAATCCTATTACTAAATTACTCTATTATCCTAACATAAAAATGAATTTTTAACATATTTTAGTAGATTTAGGGGTAAAAAGCGAAAAAAAGAAGAGCACAACCAGTTTGTGCCCTTCTTCTTAAAACCTACTTATAATAATCCAAAACTCCCAATAAAATAGCTTCCGCTGCATTATCACGGAATTGACTTGTTTTTAGTCTAGCCGCTTCAGCTTCGTTAGAAATAAAACCAAGCTCAGCTAGTACGCTAGGCATAGTAGTATACTTAATTACATAAAAACCAGCATCTTTTACTCCGCGATTTCTAGTACCTAGCTTTTCTATTAATCTAGTTTGGATTTTTTCTGCTAGCTTTTTACTTGCAGCACTTTCGTAATTTCCGTTCCAGTATGTTTCTGTTCCATTAGCCGATTCGCTTGTGGCAGCATTAATATGCAAGCTGATGAAAATATCAGTTTTTGCATTATTGGCAACCTTTGCCCGATCTTGCAGTTCCAAGAATGTATCATCTTTTCTTGTCATGACGACCTTTGCACCCTCAGCTTCAAGCAACTTCTGCACCTTTAAGCCAACATCCAGCACAATATCCTTTTCTTTAAGGCCAAAGCCTACAGCACCTGAATCCTTTCCGCCATGACCAGGATCAATGCCAATTACTTTGCCTGATAACAAGGCGTCACCTGATTCTTGAGACGAACCAATTACAAGATAGTTTTTATGCACATAACAAACAGTTCCATTCATCTTGATTTGTGCCCAGTCACCAACAAACTTATATACAGTTACGCTATCTCCATTATAAAGCTTCCCTACAACATCTGAGTCTAAGGACGGCTCTGAACGAACATTTAACGCACTAGCTGTGACTACTGCTTCAACTGGAGATGAACCTGAGTTTCCACCAGCTGCATAATCTTGCTTCAGCTTTTGTTCAGTTTGAAGTAAAGATTGTGTAATCGAGGTTGGTACGTTTGCATAATTTCCAGCTTTTTTAATTTCTACTGCTCTGTTTTTTAACCTTTGTAAAACAGCAAAATTGCTATTCGCTTGTGTTAAACTTCCTTGAGAAATGTACGTATTGATTTTGTTTAATAGTCGAAATTGAGACACTTCGTATATTACACGTTCCTTAGCAACTTTTGCAGGTGTTATGTAATAATCCAGAAGGATACGACGAGATGTAGATCCGTACACCTTACCAATTGTAGCTTCCACCTTTTTTAGCTGTGTGGAATACTTATCATATTGGCTATTGATCTCACTGATTTGTCCCTTATTAATAGCCACTTCAAACTGCTGCATATACTTACGAAGTGTATCACCGTTTGTTACACTATCAATTAAATAAGCAGCACGAAGTCGATAACCATTAGCTGCATTTAATCTTTTTTGTAAATCACTTTTTCTAGAATCACTTAAGTTATAAATAGCAGTTTGCGCCTCATTTATAGAAGCTTTTGACTCGTCATAAACAGACATAAACGAGGAGGAAATTGTAATCTGCTTTGACGAACTAAGATTATAATACGATTTTAATGCTTCTGCATTCTCTTCCGCTTCACTGACTAATTTCTCTACCGATGAATATGAAATTGCCGCCGATACATTTGATGGAGAAATGTACCCAACAACACATAACAAGATTGTAAGAAACATAGCGGTGATCATATGTCGGTTCTTCAAGCTTTCAAACTCCTTTCAATCTGTGATTAGAATAATATACCAATGTGTTTATTTTACTAGAAAAATGGACAATTTTATATGAAAATTGTAGAAAAGTGTTGGATTTTAGGTAGGTATTTTGAACGATTTTTAACAAACTGTCCTTTTAAGTGATTATTTTGATGTTAAGAGTCTTGAAATTGAAATGTTCCCCTTGAATTCCCTTAACATTTATGGAAAAATTATGTAAAATAAGCTAATTAAAAATAAGTAGTTACACAGGAGAAAAGCTATGATTAAGTTAAAGATTTATTATCTTACATTACGTATTTATATCTTAAGAAAGCAAATGGTCTATACAGGTATGAATAAAGGACTTAATCATCCAAACACTCTTAAACAAAGTCAGGAATTAGATAATATGTTAAATACATATCGATATTATAAAGAAATGTAAAATAGGGCAATTCTTATAAGAATTGCCCTAGGGACGTGGGGACAGGTTCTTTGTCCCTTTTGGGACAAGGAACCTGTCCCTCTAGTTTGCTATATGCAAGATTGTTACATGGTCATGGTCAACACCAACACCAGAGTAGCTAATGTCGTTTTGCAGTAAAATTTCTCTATTTTGTGAGCTGTTTAGTAATTCTGAAACAGTTTTACGTGCAGAGCCCCAATTCTTGGCGATATTAACACCGTAGCTTCCACCACCTGATGTTAAGCCGTAGCGTTCTAATAGGTCTTCAATTGACCCATATTTTGAAGAATAAAGAGAAAAGTAATTACTTACATACATATCATTTGATTTCTTTCTTGCAACTGCACTTAGCTTTTTATGTATTGGTAGTGGTTTAATTCCTGCTTCGTAGCGTTCCATGTTAACTAGTAATAACACATCAAGCTCATAATTGTTAATGGTAAAGCTTACAGCTGGATCTGGAATGGCAAACGTATTATTTTTTAAAGGTACTTCAATACTTTCCAACTGTTTATTGATTGATCCTGGTACAGCAGCATAGTTACCAGCTTTCTTGATCTCCACTGCTCTTCTTTTTAAGCGATCAAGCTTTTGTAAATCACTATTTACTACGCTTACCTTGTTCGCGATTGCATTCTTCCCAATTCCCTTAAGCAAGCGGAATTGAGACACTTCATAAATAACGCGCTCTCTCGCAACCTTTGCCGGTCTTACATATTTTGCTTGTAAAGATTTACGTGTACTAGATCCTGAAACTCTTCCAATTGCTCTTTCCGTTTTCTTAATTTGATTAGATAGTGCATCGTACTGTGCATCAATATCATAAATCTCTCCACTGTTAATCTTTTTATTAAAATCATTTAACAAATAAAGAAGGTACTCCCCTGCATTAACAGCAGTTCCCTTTGATGATGCCTCTGCCTTACCTGGAGTATAAAGAGTTAAAATTAGTACTACACTTAAAACCAAACTAAATGCGATTTTCGAAAACCTCATTTACTTACCCTCCTAAATTTTACATTTATACCTAACCTATCCAATTATCTATTATGGGCATATATGTGTCTAGAAAAATTCTAAACTGTAATTCTTCAATCCCAGTTATATCAAGGGTTACAGCGTCTAAAACACAACTTTTTCATCAGGTGAAAAGAAGGATAAAAGGCCTAAAGAACTAAAATGTATTTTTTTTAGATAAAAAAGTACTGTTCTAAGCTCGACAAAATTCGCGTGACACTGGGTCTAGTTCAGCGTTCGGCGGCCTGGGACAAGGAACCTGTCCCCGAAAAGGGGTGCCCATCTTTTAGGACACCCCCTTCTTTCCAGACTTACTTTGCCACATCCACAATACGATTCTCAATTTGAGGATTCACCGTACCTAATTTTTGCACGTAGTCTCTTAGGTTTTCCCAGTCAGCCACGCCAAGATCTGTTACACGGCCTTCTGCATAGGCTTTACTGAATACATCATAGCCGTCGCCACCCTTTGCAGTGAACGCATTGGTTGCGATCGTATAAGTTTGTTCTACTTCTAAAGCTGTATAACTGCCATTACTACCCTTTACTTCAATCGTCTCGACTCTGCTACCCGCAGGCTTAGAGCTGTCATAGGTGAATGTCATTCCAGATACATGCAGGAATCCACCACTTTCATTTGGTGCCTCGCTAATACTATGTTCTAAAGCTTCTTTAATCTCAGCACCTGTTACCTCTATTGTTGCCAATGTATTTCCGAATGGAAGAGTTGTTAATACATCACCTAACGTAATTTCTCCTTGATCAATCGCAGCACGAATTCCACCACCATTTTGCATGGCAATCACTACACTAGAATTGAACTGCTTCGCTTTATCAAGCATTCCATCTGTGATTAAGTTACCTAGTGCTGTTTCACTGTTTCGGACACTAATTATGTTATCATTATTTATACGTGGATTTGGCAGTTCTTTAACAGCTGTACCACCAGTTGGAGTGTTTTTCACTTCAGCAATTTTATCTGAGTATTTTTTAAGCATTTCTGCTGCTTTTGGGTCATCAGCTTTTTCACTGATTGAAATTAATTCACCAGCTTGTCCAATGACCTTGCCATTTTCATCAAACTCTACATCTATTGTCCCTAAACTGTTGTTGTATTGATAGGCTTGGACAATGACTGTTGGGTCTTTTTCTTTTCCAGAACCATCCTTCGTGATAACAACCGGTTCTTCTAGTTCGGTATGGCTATGGCCACCAACAATCACGTCAATTCCCGCAACGTTGGCTGCTAATTCCAAGTCATTATCATATTCAGGATTGTCATCATAGCCGATGTGTGTAACAGCAACGATCTTATTAACCCCTAGGTCCTCAAATGCTTTAACTGCTTTTTCAGCTTCCTCAATATAATCTTCGAATTTGACTTTATCAGGACTAGAGATGTCCGCAGTTTCTGCTGTCGTCAGACCGAAGAATCCTACTTTCTCGCCATTTACTTCCTTTATAATACCGTTGTAGATTTTGCCGTTTTCCGGCTCACTTGAGATTAAGTCACTAAATAACCCCGTAAATTTATCATCAGCCGAGAAGTCTACGTTTGAGCTGACAAATGAGAAGTTTGCTCCTTCTATAAAGTCTACTAATGCTTGATGTCCCTCATCGGTTGAGCCTAAATCAAATTCATGGTTTCCAAATGTCATCACATCGTACTTCATTAAGTTCATAAACTCTAAATCTGCTTGTCCTTTGAACTCATTAAAGTAAAGAGTTCCAGAGAAAACGTCACCTGCATTTACTAGTAACGCATTTGGCTTTTTAGCGCGTACCTCTTTTACAGCCGTTACACTTTTCGCCACGTTATCTAAATGAGCATGTGTATCGTTTGTATGCATGAGGGAAAGTGTAAAAATAGATGGTAATGACTCACTGATCTTCTCTTTTCCTTCATTTAATGTTTGATCCATTTTAGGAAGAGAAGGATATTTCCCTGGATACAGTTTATTTCCCGCTTCTTTAATTTCTACTGCACGTTTTTCTAAACGGCTTAACTTTTCAAAGGCCTCTCTTGCGTCTTCCAATTTATTTTCATCAATTAACGTTGTAATTTGCTTTTGTAAGGTATAGTTAGATACTTCATATATAACTGATTCTCTTGTAATTTTAGGGTTGATTAAGAACGTTTTTCTTAACTTTTGGCGGTTTGTTTCACCGTATACCTTACTAAAAACTCTCTCAGCTTTTATAATTTGGTCTGATAATTCGTGATAGGCAGCGACCATATCATCATTTAATGTTTGTGATTTTACATAGCTATTTAATTTATTCATTGATGCAGCTAAATGGTTACCCATGTTTACTGCATCAATAACTCTGGCTGCTTTTAATTGTTTATTTTTTGCTATTTCTAACTGAGCTTTATACCAGTTAATATTCGAATCATTTTTTAAGTCTTTTAAAGCTTTTTCTGCTTTCAGGATGTCACTTGTTGCCTTTTGATACTTTTCAAGAAAATCGTTAGAAATTACTAAATTCTCTTGATTTTTTATTTCATAAAATGAAACTAGTTGATTTGAAGATAATTGGGCTTGCTTTACAAGATTACTAATACTAGATGCAGCATCAACCTGACCTGGGGCTACTGCTACCATTACAGCTGTTGCTAAAACAGATGGAGCTACTACTTTTGTGACATGTTTTTTATCAAGACGCATACACAATCAACTCTCCTTACTAGTAATATTTTTCCCACTGAAATAGTAACATATATCCATATATTACTAGAGTTTATAAAGATCGATTTTACATAAAATTAACAAAGGGACAGGTTCCTTGTCCCATTCCATGGGACAGAGAACCTGTCCCTCAGGACCTTCTTCAGGACCTTTTTCCCATTTCCAATAATCCCCCCTAGAAATCCCATTTCATTTCCTATACCATAGTCGATGGATATTAATTAAGGGGGTATTCTTTTGATAAAAAAGAGAAAAAAGATACTATTATACACACTACTATTAGGTACAACGTTATTAATGGCTCCAGTTGTGACGAATGCATCTCCAGGAGGTTTGGATTCTAACGGTGGTCATACTTGTCGTACAAACTGTTCACAGTACGGCTTAGAAACCGGTGAATATCACTATCACAGAAATGGTGAGATTGTTAAGGTCACTACTCCAACTACAAACACACCTACAACAAATACGAGCAATGTAGCTTACCAAGATGCTGTAAATCAAGGTAAGATCCTCAATTCCAAATTATCAGCTTATCATCAGGCAATTAACAGCGGAGATATCGCGAAAATAAATGGACTATATGATGCTTTTACGAAGCAATTAAAATTAGTAGAATCAAAGATTGGGAAGGTATCTGGTTCATCTAATCGCTCAAGTTTAAATGAGCAGTATGTAAGACCTTCAAAAATTGCGATTGAAAGAACAATTTATGAAGTGTCACAGTATCGTTTGTTAAGTTTTATTAGTACAGATATTACAAAGGGTAATATCGGAAAGGCAATTTCTAATACAGAAAAGCTTGAGCGTTTAAAGGATCGAGCTGATGAGATTAAAGATGCTGGTGGTTATCAACAGCTGCCAAGTGGAGTGAATAAATCATTACGTGCTACTGAGGCTAACCACCAAGGAAATCTTCTTACTCACTTGCTTGCAACATATAATGAGGCAATAAATAGTGGCGATATATATGAGGTTGACTTCCTATATGATCAATTTACAAAGCAGTTACGCATAACAGAATTAAAGATTGGACAAGTTTCAGGTCCAAATAATCGTTCAGCATTGAATGAAAAATATATTACACCAGCCAAAGTTGCAGTTGAACGCACAATTTACGAGGTTTCACAGATTCGTTTAATGTACGTGATCGTTGACTTAATTGAGAGCGGTCAAACTAGTGAAATTGATTCTAAGTTTAAAGTGTTAGATCGTTTGAAAAATAGAGCAGATGAAATAAAGGATACAGGTGGCTACAAAGCACTTCCTTCTATTATTAAAACAGATCTTGAAAGCTTAGAAGGAGATCTAAGAAATCCTCAAGACTTTTCAGGTGTAGGACTTTTTGAAGCTCATTTCATTGATGTTGGACAAGGTGACAGTACGTTATTAGTTACTCCTACCGGTAAAACGGTTTTAATTGATGGTGGTAAGGAATCTGAAGCAGATCAATTGATTCAACACCTTACGGACTTAGGAATCCAAACAATTGATTTAATGGTTGCCACTCACCCTGACGCAGACCATATTGGTGGACTGGTGCCTGTTTTAGAACAATTTGAAGTAAAAAAAGTGGTTGATTCAGGTAAATCCCATACAACTCAAACATATATGAATTATCTGGCACTTATTGATCAGAAAAATATTCCGTTTGAAATTGCAAAAGAGGGTTCATTTTTGAACGTAGATTCTGCAGTTACCATTGAGGTTTTAAACTCATTAGAAGAAAGCAGTGATACTAACGATTCATCAGTCGTATTAAAGGTATCTTATAAAGAATCAGATTTCTTATTAACTGGTGACGCGGATGCTGAGATCGAAGCAGAAATGATGGCAGAAGGATACAATCTCGACTCAGAAGTGTTAAAGGTTGGTCACCACGGTTCTGACACATCAACATCACAAGCATTTCTAGAAGCTGTTAATCCAATTATAGCCGCTGTCTCTGTTGGAGATAATAGCTACGGCCACCCTGCCCCCACTGTAATGGATCGTTTAACGACTTATGGAGTAGACCTCTACACAACTCTTCAAAGCGGAGACATCCTAATAACAACAGACGGACAGGAAATCACGGTTTACACAGAACGTTAACATGGGGACAGGTTCCTTGTCCCACTCTAATGGGGTGTTTTAGTGGAAGCGAAGGTTTATACAATAGATCGTTTCGAAAAGGACTTGGCTGTTTTGCTCTCAAGAACAGATGAAACAGTTCAGGTTGATGTTCCGCGCAATCAGTTGCCGGATAGAATAGAAGTAGATAGTATTCTTGAGGTTGAGTTTGCTGGTGACGGATCTGTTTTATCCGCAAACGTTCTGGAAGACGAAACAAGTACTGCTAAGAATAATGCTCAAGAGTTACTAAATAAACTAGCCAATAAGAATTAAAGCGGTGGGACGTGGGGACAGGCACCTTGTCCCACCATTATAGAGCTAGGATGAATTCTCCATATTGAAGATAAAGAAGGGGTATCATCTCCATATTGAAGATAAAGAAGGGGTATCCAGCGGATACCCCTTCTCCTATGGGACAGTGAACCTGTCCCTCTGTCCCGACCTTTTGGAGACAATGAACCTGTCCCCATTAAGCCTCAAATCTTTTAATTAATCCGTTTAGGTCATCAGACAGTTCTGTTAGCCCTTCTGCACTTCTAGCTATTTCTTCCATAGAGGTACTTGTTTGCTGAATTGAAGCAGAGGTTTGCTCGATTCCTGCTGCTGATTCCTCTGAAATTGATGCTATATTTGAAATCGAGTTGTTCATTTTTCCACATTCAATGTCAATGTCGCTTAATCTCATGGCTACACCTTGAATTTTATCGACAACTTCCGTAATAGCCAGGTGAATTTCTTCAAATGTTTTACCGGTAGTTTGAATATCACTCGTTCCTTTTACCACTTCACTGTAGCCTTCTTCTAAAGACATCACAACATTGTTTGATTCCTTTTGAATGCTATTCACAATTCCTGTTATATCAGAAACAGATAAAGTAACTTGCTCAGCCAGCTTACGAACCTCACTGGCTACAACAGCGAATCCCTTACCGTGCTCCCCTGCTCTAGCTGCCTCTATCGCTGCATTTAAAGCAAGTAAATTTGTTTGCTCAGCAATGGATTGAATGACGCCTACTAAGTTTGAAATTTCCTTTGATTGAGTATCGAGTTGTTTTACTTTATCAACTGACTCTTTCACAATTGTATTGATTTTATCCATTTGACTAATGGAAGATTCCATAAGTCTAGTGCCTTCCTCTGTAAGCCCTTGTGCTGAAACTGCAGAAAATACAATGGTTTCTCCAAAAGAGTTAGATTCTTTAATTTTATCAACAAATCCACTCATCGTTTCTGCCAGATCTGATGCATCATTAGCTTGGGTTTCTGCACCAGCTGATAATTCTTGCATCGTGACTGCCACTTGGCTGCTTCCTTCTTTTACTTCAGCAGAAGATTGAGTTAGCACCACACTTTGTTCAGATACATTTTCCGAAACATTAGAAATCTGCTTGATCATGTCTCTTAAATTAACTAGCATAGAGTTCATTGCCAGACTAAGTTGACCAATTTCATCTTTGCTATCATAATCACTTTCTTCTACTAATAGATTTCCATTCGAGATCTCGGTTGCCATATTGATGACATTATTTAATTTTTGCTTAATCTGACGGTTTATAAAAAATGCAATAATAACTCCTATAATGATATTAAAGATAATCGCACTGAAGATGATTATGATTGTCTCTTTAATACTAGCCTCTGTTGCTACTATCGCTTTATCACGGGCTTCGTTGATCATTTCCTTTAATTCCATTAAATGCCCAACGACCTCATTGCTCAATGCCTGAGTTAATTTTCTTTTAGCATCCAGACCTTCTGTACTCCCGCTTTCTACTTCAGGAACAATTTCTTCCAAAAACACTCTATTCATTTCGTTATCGCTATTTTGAATGAAATTGAAAAGCTCTTCTTCTCTCTTAGTATCAATCGAACTTTTTAGTTCTTCTTGAAGACTATTAAATAGTGCTCTTTTTTCTTCAAAGTCAGTAACAAATTTTTCATCTGGTGAATTAATGTAATCCGCGATTCGACCATCTTTGTCTCTAAAGATACCAGCCATATCAGCTGTTTTAACTGCTCGCTCTCCTCTTCTCTCTAGTGCAGATAATTGATCTTGAATTTCTTGCATTTCATTGTATATAAAAAATGCAGAAATCGTGAAAAGGATAATTGAGATGCTCAGTGCAAGATTATATTTCACACCAAGTTTAAGGTTTTTAAAGCGTTTAAATAACATCCTAAGTGCCCCCAAAATAGTCTTTTCTTTTATTATCGGTTTATTTTGTAAGCACTTTAGTCATTACGCTGATAAAATGACAAAAAGGGAGATTTCTATTCGACAAAATCCGGGAAGTGACAGGCACCCCCTACCTATCTATCTAGGTCTCCAGCTAATCAAAGCCGCATTATACTCATTCCTATAAATAAACTTCCCGTTCTCACACACAATATATTTACTTAGAACATCCTCCACCAATGATATATCTACGTTATCGGTTAGAATTTTACTCATATTTTTCTCTAAGCATTCTTCATATGATGAATATACCTGTGTTCTGGATAAAGGGATGATCTTACAATCTGCATAGATTCCTAGTTCATATAATAGGTTGAGCAAGTCAATATAATCTTTACGTGGAAATTTCACCTCAATACCATATTGATCATGAAGCTCTAGGTAATGTGGTTGAATGGGACCTGTTGTCATCCCAATGATTGCTAATCGCTTTGCATGTTTATGAATATGAAGCAAGGCTTTTTTAATTTCAAACATTCGATAAAAGCAATTAAAGCCAAAGATAACATCATAGTTTTTATTTAGTTCTATACGTTCCCACTTTTCACGAATGAACTCAACGTCCGTAATATTTCGTTTATGTAATTCTCCATTTAAAAAATCAAGAATTGCTGAAGAACTATCAACAAGTGATAGCTTCTTTACTCTTTCTGATAACGAAAATGTATAATTTCCCCATCCTGGCCCAATTTCAAGTAGTTCATCTTGATCATCTATTAAACTTGAAACATGTTTCATTATTTCGATGGCATAAGGATCTGGGTTACCGATATTGTCTTTCTTTTTTAGCAACTCCTGCCAAAAATTCTCCTCACTCTGATCGTTTATCATTCTCTCAGGCAGATTTCCTTGCCAGTCTTTTATCCCTTCCTGCCACTTTTCTTCAAAACTATGTAAGCCATTCTTTTTATTTTCCATGCAACCTCCAGCATAAGTTGTTTATTGTTATACTGTTCCAACGTCTCTTTCCAACTTATCTTCTATTATTATACCGTTATTAATGACTTTATCACTAAAGAATAGGTTCTGCTGCTTAACAGTGAGAGTCACCACTTTATTTCAATTTCCGAAACTTTCGATTCACACTTTCACCATAATAAGGTAAAATAATTAGGTAAATATACCTATCAGGAGTGAATAAGATTGGCTACTGCATTAACATCCAACACTCTAGAGATACTAGAGAAACAACTAGAGAAGTCAATTAATGAACTACAAGAAGACCTAAAGAAAACTGTTAAAAGTTTTGGCCTTAACAGTACTAGAACAATAGGTAAAAGTAAACAATTAGATAAATTCATTTTCGAACTACAACTAATAAAGCAACTAAAAAAAAGTTTATAGGGGGACAGGTACCTTGTCCCATTTCCTAATTCAACATTAAAAGGGTGTCCAGTGGTGGACACCCTTTTTTTGGTGGGACATGGAACCTGTCCCTCCGTATTCCCTCCGTATTCACATGCAACCTAAAACACAGGAATTACAAAATACCTTACTTTAGGTTCTAATCGTATAACCTCTTCATGACTACCATTTTTGTCGTTCCAAATTATCGTTAGTAAAACTTCATCCTCTTTATTTTCTATCATCTCAGTTGTTGTTAAATAATTGTAGGTTTGACCTTTTTCTAATACAACCTTACTGTCTACCGAATGTACTTCTGATCTGTTTTTAGTAAGTAGAACACTTGAGACAGTGACTGTTTCTTTTCCGTTCCACATAAGGCTACCGTTCCAAAAGCCTTTAGGACTTAGTTCATCCTTGAACATTGTTTTCCAGTCCTTATTTTGAGAGGATCCTTCCCACTCAGGGGGTTGATTTAGTGAGTAGATGATCCAGGATACAAGGCACAAAAGTAAAACAGCTATGGAGTAAATTATTTTTTTATTTACCATCCTCTATCTCCACTTTTTTCCTTCATCATACATGAACTGAAATGGATATGATAGAGTACTAGCTACCTATTATTTTATTTACTAACACTCTATACAAACTTCTTTGATGTATTCCTCGAGACAGAAGGACAGGTTCTTTGTCCCTATTCCACTTACCAAAATCCGTTAATTTAGTGGGACAAGGGACCTGTCCCCTTGTCCGCAGATTTGTTGTATACTAAAAAAAGAGCTGAAGGACGAGGGTGATTTCCAATGGTTAATGTATTAGTTGTCGATGATCATATCGCAGTAACTGAAGGAACAAAGGCTATTTTAGAAACGTGTAATGATATCTTTGTTGATACTTTGTCGCCCCCTTTTTCTATTGATTTGATTAAGGACAAAGATTATGCAAAATACGATGTTATTTTAATGGATATTAATTTAGGTTTGGATCAAAACGGAATTGAAGTGTCTAAACTTATTCTGAAGGACCAGCCTAATTGCAAAATCATTATTTATACGGGATATGACATTGAGGATTATTTTTTAGAGGCTGTCAAGAATGGGATTTACGGAGCAATAAACAAAAACACAACAAAACAAAGTATCGTTACTTATATTCATCATGTTCTTAACGGGGAAATTGTGATGTCATTAGAGCTTTGCAAAAGATCTCTAAAGACTTCGGCAAAGCCACCAAGAGAGAAAGTTGGCTACACGGAGCGTGAGCGAAAAATCCTAGAATTATTAGGCGAAGGTCTAACAAACCAGGAGATTGCAGATAGAATTTACGTAAGTAAACGAACCGTTGAGTATTCCATCACTGAGATATTCAATAAACTGAACGTATCATCACGTGCAGAAGCCGTTTTAATCGCAAAATCTGAAGGACTGTTATAAAAAAAAGATAACCTCTTCTTGTCTTAGGCAAGTACAGGTTATCTTTTTATATTTCAATGATTACTTTAAATCCATCACCAGGGTTCGTATCAATCTTCATTGTTCCATTTAATAACGTAACTCTTTCACGAATACCCGACAATCCCATGCTGCTTTCTTTGGAGAAAACTGTATCTACTCCTGTTCCAACACCATTGTCTTCATAGTGAATCACCAATACCTCTTTAATGTTGACAAGGATAAGGTTAATATGTGAGGCCTGAGAATGCTTAGCCGCATTGTTTAACAACTCTTGGACAATTCGATAGATATTTAATTGAACATCTAGATCCTCAGGTTCCCTAAGGTTGTTAATATTTAAATTAACCGTCATTTGATGGTTTTCTTCATGTTGATAAATTAACTTTTCCAAACCCTTTTTTAACCCTAAGTCATATAAAACATTGGGTCTTAATTCATAGCAAGTTTCTCTAGTTGTCTTAATAACCTTCGTGATGTCATTCATCATTTTATTTATCTCGTCAATACTTACATCATTACCGCTTACATACCATTCACTCGCTCTTTCAAAATTCTTTTGAAAAGAAAGCAAATCTTGTAAAACCGAATCATGAAGATCCTTCGCAACCTCTGATCTTTGTTTTTCCTCTAACTTATAGAGCACGCGGTTTAGCCAAATTGGATTCGATTCTTCCTTTGAATGCTCCAAGTTTTCAAGATATGACATGAGATTTTCTATTTTCAAGAAGTTCTCAAGCGTTACATGGGTATAATAGGCAAGAGTTTTTAGATACGAGAGTTCATCCCTTGTTAAAATGGGTGTGTTTATTTTAGAAGTACATACAAGTAAGTAAAAGTTTTTATCCACTTCACCTACATTGATAATGAATCCTCTATTTACTTCAATAATTTGCCCAACCGACTTATTGCATTTCTTAATTTCATCTTCATATTCAAAAATATCCGGATTAAGCTCACTTAGTATTTCTGAATCTTTACCAATCTCAACATGGTAGATATCACTAACTAGTGTAATATCTAGTATTGTTTTCTTAAGTTCATCCATTACCTGACTAATATTATTTGCATTCCTAAGACTTTCTGTATAGCGAAAAATACTCTGTTGATAATTTTTCTTTTCAGAAAAACGGTTTAATTTGCTGTCTAGTATTTCCTTATAGTAAAACGTTAGCATATAGATAAATATGAAAAATACAAATAATCTGATTGAATATAATATAGCGTTATTACCTTTTGTCATTGCAACTACAGAAATACTAAGCAATCCAGGAATTAATCCTATAAGAAAGTAATAGCGTACTCGCCCAATAACAAAATCAATATCATGAATTTTGTCAGCTAAAAATTGATAAACTAACGCGGTTGGGATAATAATTAGGAATCCAGCCAATATAATCGGAGGAAAAATATATACCCTAAACAATACATATGGAATGACATAAAAAATAACAAATGGTGAAATAGCAATGATATTTGAAATAAGCAGTACTTTAATTAGATATTTTTGTACCCTGTAATCTATACGTCTTAATCCTAAAACCATTACAATAAATGCAATTACATACAGGATAAAAAATGACAATAAGTTTATAGATTTTTGATAAGAAAATTCCACAAATATCATTTGTTCAATTAAAACATTTAGAATAATTAGTAGATAACCTGTCTTATAGCACCATTTGCTGAACCATACTTTTCCAATATTTGAAAAGTAATGGTAGATAAATTGTAAGAATAATACTGGAACAGATAAAAAAGTGACAAGATTTAAATTTCTAAGTAGTACTTCTCCTCTAGTAGATCCTCCAGCACTAAAATATGCAACTGAGAGATCCAGTAGAAAAATAATGAGGTAGAATGAAGGGCGATTTAATCCATTTTCAGTTGTATTATAGATATGGAAGCATGCATAAAGCACTAAAATAGCGACAATTGATGGAACGATAATTTGAAATACCGTTTGCAAATCAAACGTATAATCGAACTGAAATTCTTCTATTTCACCATTTTGTTTTAGGACGCTTATTCGATCTGATTGTTCAATTCTTTCATATTTATTTACTAGTTTATAATTATGTGGATCTTCACCATTGACTGAAAGTATGATATCTCCCGGCTTGAGTCCAGATTCTTCCGCTATTGAGCCTGGTTCTAACTCAACAACTGTAGTTGGTTTATCTGGATCATTTGTAACCCTTGCCCCGATATAGGGGTGCATAGTTATAAAAACTGTTGTATACGCAACAATTGATAAGAAGATGATTACGGCAATGGTGAAGAACACTCTTGACTGTCTTTTATTCACTTTGTTCCTATATAACTCCTTTATGCTTTAAAGCATATATTAATTACATCCAGAATTTAGATAAAGACACTTTACTATGATCTTTAATCATTTTAATAACCTGAAGAGTCTCTTCCTTCGTTACTTTTACTAAAGAAGCTGTACCTGCTAAAACCGCTTGCTTTTCTACCTCATTGTTTCTTAGGTAATTAACTGTTTGCTCAACTGTTGGATTCATTCAAAATCTCTCCTTTTTATATGGTTTCTAAAAGTACATCTTTTATTGCTTTTTGTTCTATCTCATCTACATAAAGTAGGCATGAGCGATTTAAAAGTATTTGTTGTAGTTCCTCTTTGTTCTTAGGATCAATTAGGTATGCTACTATATCGGATAGTTCATAGTTTGATCGAATCATCATACCCTCCTTCAACACTTCTATTTTACTAAATTTGTAAGGGTTTTGAAAATAAATTTTTTGTAAATTTAGGAGATATGTTGTTGATAATGGTATTTTCCGGTAAATCATTGTTGAAAGATAGAGTAATCAATATGCATTTCTACTCATTGATATTTACACCCTTTGGCCCTTTTTAGCAGTTACCCTTACATTTAAGACCAAAAAAACTCCCGCCTTCAAGTTCGGGAGTCTCAATTTCACTATTCATTCTCTTTAATGCTGGTCAGGTAAATCAGCGTAACTTGGTCCACTCACCGAAGCTGAAGTATCGATTTTAGCTGCTGATACTTGCTGAGGCTCAGAAAATAAAGAAATACTAGAAATCGTAAGTGCTACTGCAACAACTACATGTAAAAAGTACCGTTTCATAAACATGACCTCCTAACTAGTTTCTTCTATTATAATAGGAATTTACCTTTCATGATTTGGTCATGATGGGCATCTAGCTTTTATTTCACCATGTTGTACTCTGTTTTAGAACCATAAACATACGAAATTATAATAATAGGAATATTTTAATTAGATTAGGAGGCGCCTTTTTCCAAGAAGCTAGCCTCAATCCTTTGAGCTGCATGAATCATTTCTTCTTTTCCTTGCAATCTGAAGATCGTAATGGACTTTTTGATAAAACTGGAGCCATGATCAACGTCACCCATACGATAATAATTCGAGCCACATTGGAAATAAAGCTCTCCTAACAAATACAATGTTTCCATTCTTAATGCTTTTTTTATTCCTTTTTGACAAAAAATTAAAGACTTTTGGTAATCTCCCAAATCAGTATAAGCCTTTCCAATCCCATAGTAGATGCGTAGATATATGGTTTCATCCTTTATCTCTTCTAAAAACTTCATACTTTGAAGCAGCTTTGTATATAGCTCTAGTGATTGTTCATATTTCCCTTTCTCTTTATAGAAAATCGCCAGGCTGTTGGCTATTTCAATTTCTCTTTCCTTCATTAGCGTATTTCCATCTTTATAAGTCATAGAAAGGGCCAGCTTCAACTTATCTATTCCACTCTGAAGATCTTTAAACAGGTAATGTTGACAAATTCCTTCATGCCAAGTAAAAAACTGTTGATGCTCAATGGTTTGAAACAAAGCGTTTCCTTTTTCTTTTTGAACAATATGATAAACAGACTGATAATCACGTTCACGGATGTAATATCTGATCATTTGATACACATCCCTTACATAGTCCAGTCGTGGTGTTTCTGCTATTTCAAAAAAATAATTCATATCGACTCCAAGCTTACGTGATATTTTATATAAAATAAGGGAAGATGGGATTTCATTTGAATTTTCAATCTTACTAATTTGAGCTTGAGTACAAATTCCCTCAGCTAACTGCTGTTGACTTAAATTCAACGATTTTCTTAAGTCCTTAATGACACGACCAATATCAACAGTTTCATACATACTCCACGCCCCCTGCTCAGTATCTTAATCATAATCTACTAAAAAGAACATACCATGAAAGTGAACTATACATCTATGTTACTCTCTTCCATATTTAACATAAAAGAGAATATTCGTATAATTATAAAATATTTTAAAATAACAAGGACAATGGCTTTTTGAAAACACCTTGCCTTCTGTAAGGTTGGTTATTCGTTCTAAACCTCTTTGACCAGATGCTTCTAACCTTCTAAACTAAAAAAACGATGAAGCATTCGCTAATCGTAAAATTTTTGTAAAGGGGATAGAAAAGATGTCAAAAAAACTAGCTACTATTGTTCTTGGTACCTCATTAGCATTCAGCACCATCTTACCCGCATCCACATCATTTGCCCAAACTTCATCTGAAAAGCTCATGGAACAAATGAATTTAGAGCAAAAGCTGATCGAAAAGGACAAGGATGCTCCATTATTCCTCTCTGGAAAACTCTCAAAAGATAAAATAAAAAATGACAAAGATGTGAAGGAATTTTTAAAAGCAAACAAAGAGTTATTTAAGATTGATTCCCATAAAGAACTAACATTACTAGAAAAAGAGACGGACGAGCTTGGCATGACTCACTACAAGTTTGCCCAAGCCATTCATGGCGTGCCAATTGACGGAGCTGTCTTTGTTGTTCATACGAACGAAAACGATGAAGTCATCGCTACAGCTGGACAACTATATTCTGATGCTGCTGATAAGCTAGCAAAAACACAAACAAAGGCTTCCATCACAGCTGAAAAAGCGGTAGATTTAGCCTGGGAAAAAATTGGCTTAACAGAAAAAGAAACGAACAGTGGACATGACCATCAAGACGAGCTTTCTAGCTCAGAAAATACTCAAGTAAAGAAGGATTTAGTGATTTATCATCACGAGGGCACCTACACATTAACCTATAAAATCCAGCTACAATTCATAGAGCCATATGGAGCAAATTGGCGAATTTTTGTTAATGCAAAAGACGGTTCAGTTGTGGATGCTTACAACGCTGTTAACGATGCAGCTACTACCGGAACTGGTTATGGAGTACTAGGTGATTCTAAAACACTCAACACCTATTCCTCAGGTGGCACGTATTATTTATATGATGTAACCAAGCCGATGAATGGTGTGATTGAAACATTCACAGCACAAAATCGTTCAACATATCCTGGCGCACGTTCTGTTGATAGCAATAATGCTTGGACAAGCTCTACGCAACGAGCTGATGTTGATGCTCACTTTTATGCAGGAAAGGTATATGATTACTTCTTAAACACACATGGCCGAAATAGCTTTGACAATAAAGGTGCTACTATTCGTTCAACTGTTCATTATGGCAGTAACTATAACAACGCCTTTTGGAATGGTTCACAAATGGTGTACGGAGATGGCGACGGTAGTGTTTTCGCTCCATTATCAGGTGCACTCGACGTTGTTGCACACGAACTCACACATGCTGTGACAGATCGATCAGCATCTCTTGAATACCGCAACCAATCCGGAGCGTTAAATGAATCGTTCTCAGATGTTTTCGGCTATTTCCTAGATCCACAGGATTATTTAATGGGAGAAGATGTTTATACACCAGGACAACCTGGTGATGCATTGCGAAGTCTCTCAAACCCAGCTCAATTCGGCCAGCCTGAGCACATGAATCAATATGTGAACACCACATCTGACAACGGTGGAGTTCATACGAATAGTGGAATTCCAAATAAAGCTGCTTATTATACAATCAGTAGCATTGGCAAAACACAAGCAGAAAAAATCTACTATCGTGCACTAACTGTTTACCTCACACCAACTAGCAACTTCAGTTACGCACGTGCTGCCTTATTACAATCTGCTGCTGATTTATATGGTAGTGGAAGTAGTGCTTATAGCGCTGTGAAGTCAGCTTGGGATCGTGTAGGGGTTAATTAAGATACACACGGTCGTCCCCATCTTTACACACGAGGGACATGGGGACAGGTCCCTCTCCCCAACCTTTAAACCCGAAATAAAAGGGACACGGGGTCAGGTCCCTCGTCCCCACCCTTACACACGAAGTATGGCAGAAATAAGTTAAAAGGACATGCTCTATATAAGGCATGTCCTCTATTAATTAGTCTCATGATTTCTACTTTAACCTTGGTCACTAATAATCTTCACATTTAAAATATCCGTCCCTTTACGATCAATAACCTGTATAAAGCTATCTACCACAGCCGGATCATAATGTGTTCCTCTACATCTTAAAATTTCCTTGACTGCAAATGAGAAGCTATTGTTTTCCCTATATCTTCGATTAGAGGTCATCGCATCGAAGGAATCTGCAACAGCAATAATTTTTGCTTTAATCGGGATTTTCTGCCCCTCAAGGCCCGAAGGATAACCGCTTCCATCTTCTCTTTCATGATGATATAAAATTGCATCTAAAATTCCATTGTTACTAAATGTTTTTATGTGCTTGACTATATCATATCCTATCATTGGATGGGTTTTTATAATTTCATATTCTTCCTGAGTTAATCTACCTGATTTATTTAATATACTCTCAGGAATACCTATTTTTCCAAGATCATGTAGCTGGGCAGCGAGTTTTATCTCACTACAAAACTTCTGATCAAACCCCATTTCCTTAGAAATTAATTCAGCATATCTAGCAACATTTGAGGAGTGAAAGGCAGTATACTTATCTCTTTTATCTATACTATTTGCCAGAGCTGTTGTCATCCTAACGAGATTTTCTTTTTGTTCAATACTATTTCGTACCAATGCTGATATCGCATACCAAATGGCAAAATAACTGATCCATTGAAAGAAAATAACTTCAATCTCAAAAGGTAAGCCATCTGGTGCTACAACATACCTAATAATAGTAACTAATATACTCTGAAGAATACCTTGCCAAACTGGTTTAAAAACAAGTCCTGAAAAAACCATAATGATACTATAAAGTCCGACTAAACTTCTGCCAGTATACACATGAAAATCTATCCAAATAAAAAGCGCAAAGATCAAGAAGAACAAATATCTATATGTTATTAATATTTTAATTTTTGAATTTAAGTGATCACTTTTATGAATAAAGGTTTGGAATAATTTCAACTACTTCCACATCCACTAGAGTTTTCTTCGCATAGTTAAAAAAGAAAGCCTTCACAACATCCATTCAGCTAACTTTTAAACAGGTACATTTTTGATAGACTACGATTAATTTGTCTAACTCACGACTTTTCATAATTGTCTTTTCATCCAAAAATCCAAAAGCCTGGGCTGTATAAAATAAGTTCTGACGAGCTGCTTCTATTTTTTGAACTAACTTTTCTTTATCTCCCTCTACAAAAACACATCGATAACAACTTTCTTTCCTACGGTTATGCATATATTTTCTCATACTTAATTTTTCTATATCTTTTTTCAACACTAATGGCCGTTCTATCTAAAATATCAGCTATCTCCTTGAATCTCTTGCCACTTTTTCTTAACTTTAGTAATTTAAAGTCTTCACTTGTTGTCCAATGTTTGTATGTTCTCATTATTCGTCCCCTACCATTTGTAATTATTATGAAAGAGACCAAGAAGGCCTCCCCAAGAGATCTCCTTGTCCAAGAGTTACTTTTAATTTCTTTAAATAAGATAAATCTATTGAAGATTTTATTCCCTCCATTATGAGTACAATTCCCTGTTCCGTACAGTAGTCAACAAGGAGAGAAACGACCTTTTGCTTTTGCTCCGACGTATTTAAATTTAAAGATAAATAACTGCTTAACTTCACAATAGAAGGCTTGATTTCAGTCATCTTTTTTAGCGAATTAATCCCTTTTCCAACGTTCGTAATCGCAACAAATATACCAAGCTCTTGTAGTGTATTAATTGTATTCTTTATATCTGATAGGTCTCGTCTATGCTCTCCCTCATTTGTTTCATCTAATTGAAGAACTAATCGACCGATTATATCTGGGAACTTCTTAATTAACTCATTAAGAAATCTTGGAAAGGTTTCATGAAACAAAGTAGATGGAAAGATACTAGTAAACAAGAAGTGCGATTTTAAAAAAGGAAAAGCTTCTATCGCCTTCTCAATTGAATAAATATCATGTTGGTATAAATGATTATGTTCACGCACTATACTATATACTTTTTCTCCATTTAAGCCCGGATTATTCCTAGTAAAACTCTCATATCCATATATAGTTGATTTAGCAATATTCCAGATAGGTTGAAAGCTATGATGTATACCATACATTTCGGATTCATTACTAAATGACATGAAAATCCTCCTCTTTCTAATTGAAACCATACTAAATACCTACTTTCGTCAAGTATATTTCTCAATTACAAATATGTCCAAGTGAGTTCATGTATCCTAACTAAATGTTTACACTCTCTTTAAATCCTTTTAGACAATATAATGAAACAATTAGACAAAATTATAAAATTTTAAGAAAAAAAAGAAATAGCAAATTTCGCTATTTCTACTGTCTGGCTATTATATGTTGGATTGATTTTAATTGAAGCTTGGATATCCTAGCTGGTTCTTTGTACCCGGAGAATTTAGCAAAGTAGGTTTGACCATGTGATTCAATATATTCGATCTGACTAACATTTACAATGTTTGATCGGTGGGATTGGACAAAATTATCCGGTAATTTCTCTAATAATTCTTCCAAGGATAAAGATGATTGATAAACTTTGTTACTTGTATGGATAAATGTTTTTCGCTCTTGCTTCTCAATATAATATATATCATTCGTTGGAATCACAGTAATATTGTTATAATATTTTAAAACCAATTTATTTTCCTGTTTTTTACTAGAAGGATCTTCTACTAATTCTTCTTCCTTTATTACCATATGGGAAGCTCTTTTCAGCGCATGCTTAAAACGGTCGAACTCTATAGGCTTAATAATGTAATCTACAGCATTTACACCAAAGGCTTCTAAGGCATACTCATCATTTCCAGTAATAAATATAATTTGCAAATTAGGTAGCAATTTTTTACAAGACTTTATTGCATCCATACCATTTATTAAAGGCAATTCAATATCGACAAGGGCAATATCCGGTTTTTCGGTCACAATATACCGAATAAGTTCTTCTCCATTATTCGCCTCACCAACAATTTGATAGGATGGCATTTTTGAAAGAAACAACGATAAGATTTTTCTAGAAGGGAGATCATCTTCAGCAATAACTACCTTCATTTCTCTTTCACCTTCTTAAATAATAATTTAGTACCTCAAATAACTCTCCAATATCTATTGGTTTCGTTAAATAACGATTGCAGCCAACTTTCAATGCATTTTCAATATCTTCTTTGATAGCATTAGCACTTAATACAACGATAGGAACATTACTTTTATCTTCATTTCTTATTATATCAATGAACTCCAACCCATTAATATCCGGGAGACCTAAATCTAACAAAATAAGGTCAATATGCCTACTCCTAAACATTTCAAGCCCTTTTTTACCTGTAGGGGCTATAAGGAGGTTTAATTTCTGATTCTTCTCATTCAACACATTTCTCATAAGCTCCCGATTCATTTCATTATCCTCTATATATAAAATAGTAGAATGGGAAATCGTTAAATTAGCCTTTTCAGCTTCCCTTTGTAATGAAAATTCATTTTTATTACTGGAGTAGATTAAAGGTATTTTCACTAAGACCTGTGTTCCTTCACCAAAGTTGCTAGATAATTTTATTGTGCCATTAAAGCGATGTAGAATTTGTTGCACGAGTGCAAGTCCTATGCCAGCACCAGGGATTTGACTCTTGAGAGAGCCGCTCCTATAAAATGGATCAAACACCTTCTTAATATCCTCTCTCGGTATGCCTATCCCAGTATCTTTAATTGATATACAAATTTGATTGTTTTCTTCGTAAGTATGAAGAAAAATTTTACCGTTTCTTTTGTTGTACTTTATCGAATTGTCTAAAAGGTTTATAAATAATTGTCTCAATTTTGTGCTGTCGGCCCAGACGATAGGGTCATTGGCTTGTTCGTTAAAGTAAAGTTTTAGATCCATCTTCTCAGTAAGTGGTTCTACCATCTTTACACTCTGTTGTAAAACGGAATTAACTGATACTTCTTCCATTTCAAATCTTAGATTCCCAGCTTCAATTCTAGAAAGATCTAATATGGAATCAATTAGTTTTAACAAATGGCGTCCTGCAGATAAGATTTCATAAACGTGTGAATGCTGTGTTTTCGTCAAGTTTGGCTCCATATCTAATACCTGTGCAAACCCTAATACACCGTTAAGTGGTGTTCGCAATTCATGACTCATCTTAGATAAAAATTCAGATTTCGCCCTATTTGCTTTATCTGCCTCTTCCTTTGCTACTAACAACTCTTTCTCAACCATTTTCTGCTTAGTAATATCTACAATCGTACTTACCACTTCGACTGTCTTTCCATCTTTAACTATAGGTTTTAACGAACTAAGTAAATTTAAACCGTTAATACTGTTTTCATAAATTACCTCAGCACCATTCCAGGCTTTTTCATATTGCTTTAAATGAAAATGGTACATCTCGGACGATATCGGTAATTCCTCTAAAGCTTTTCCTAATATATCACTTGGCACTAAACCTACCTTATATAAAAATTGACCATCAACTAATGTATGGACAAAGCGGCTTCCCTCTTTTTTAAACTTATTAATAATACATAATTGATTATGTACAAGATCACGCATATCATCTTCAATTTCTTGTTGTTTACGAAAAGCTTCATTTCTTTTTGAAACATCTCTACCCATTAGATATAACCCGATTATCTTCTCACCATTTTTAATAGGGATAAAAATAAAATTAAAATCAATGAGCTCCCCATTTTTTTTAACAATTTGAATCTCAATAAAACTATTCATATCAGATTTTGCATCGTTTAGGGCCTTCTCAATATCTCGTTCTTGTTCCTTCATAAACAGGAAGTGAACGTACTGCTTTTTTACTTCTTCCTCCGTATAGCCGAGTAAGTATAATAATGTTTCATTCACTTCCCTAATAACTCCTTTTTCATCTACCTCGATAACCATTATAGGAGTTGAATGAAAAAGTGATTTAAATTTCTCATCAACTAAATTTTTACTTATTTTCATATTTTCTCTATCCATGTAAACTAGAAAAAGGAAGTTGATAAAAATGAACAAAGCAGCAATTCCTATAAATAAAGCAATATGCTTGTGATCACCGTCATAAAAAGATACATTTGACTGATCAGATATAAAGGTTGTAGCAGACAATAAGGAATATTGCACTCCGATTACGAGAATAGACATGACAATAGAACATACCGTAGCCAGTGCTAAATAGCGAATTCTCCTTAAAGACATACACTTAGCGTATTGGATATAGTAAGGGGCAACCAACGTTAATATGATAGAAAAGCAAAGTGCTACTAACAGTCGAAACCAATCAAAATGTATCTGCCCCAAATGTCCAATCGAGTAAATACCTGTCAGATGCATAGAGATAATGGTTAATGAAAAGATTAGACCTGCAATGAAACGATTGGTTTTTGTGTTATTTCCTAAAGTAAGATTATAAAAAGTAAATAGTAATCCTATAGAACCAAATAGTAGAGAGATACCAAGCAAGACAAAATCAAATGTTGGAGTATGAGGATCTTGATAACCAATAAGTCCGATTAGAACAATCGACCATTGTGCACATCCTGATCCGATTGCCATAAGGATCAGCGTAAGTAATCTAAATTTCCCATCTGAAGAAATTAATCTCCTAATGTACATTTGTCCTAAAAAGAAGCCAATAAAATTAATAATAGCAGCAACACCTAAGTAAAATAGATGTTTGTAATCCAAAATCTCCATTTTTATATCTCCTTCTAGTCTTCCTTTTATGTAAAACCCAAATATAAGATAAAGCCTGTATTCATCGAATACAGGCCCTTTCTATTAACTCACTGTCTTAGACATATAATAAAGAAGCTCTTTTTCTAACATTTTTGTCATTTGTTTTTTTGGAACTGGTGGGCTTATAAGGAATCCCTGAACTTCATTGCAGTGTAAATCATGTAAATAATGCAGTTGTTCATCCGTTTCTACACCCTCAGCAACAACGATTAATCCTAACTTAGTAGCCATTGAAATAACCGCTGTTGCGATTACTGTATCATCTTGTTCCGTTAGAATACCTTGAATAAATGAACGATCAATTTTCAATGTGTCAACAGGAAATCTTTTTAAGTAGTTCAATGATGAATATCCTGTACCGAAGTCGTCAATAGCAATGGATACTCCCATCTTCTTTAGCTGTTTCAAAGTACGTAGTATAGACCTTTTATTCTCCATGATGGCCGTTTCTGTAATTTCTAATTCAAGCCATATCGGATTCAAGCCTGTTTTCTCTAATATCTGCTGCACTGTTTTGACAATATCCGAATGTTTAATTTGCCATACAGAAAGATTGACAGACACTTTAATTGGCGGATATCCTTCATCCTGCCATCTCTTATTTTGCAAACAGGCTTGCTCCAACACCCACTCGCCTACCTGTAAAATCAATCCACTTTCCTCTGCAATAGGGATAAATTCTGAGGGCGAAACCATACCAAGCTCTTTCTGTTCCCAACGAAGTAGTGCCTCAATTCCTGAGATCTTACCTGTATGTGTGTCCATCTTTGGTTGATAAAAAAGATGAAATTCCTCTTTTTCTAAAGCGTCTCTCATATAATTTTCTAGCTTGTATTTATTTGATAATAATGAGTTCATCTCACTATGGAAATAACGATAAGTATTTTTCCCCTGATTCTTTGCTTGATACATAGCTGTATCAGCATTTTTAATTAAAATATCAACATCTTCACCATCATTAGGATACATACTGACCCCAATACTAGTAGTTGTTACTAGTGAATGCCCGTCAATCTGATAAGGTTGCCCAAGAGCATGAATTAATTTATTTGCAATACTGCTCACTTGATCTTTATCATCTATATTAGAAAGTATAACAGTAAACTCATCTCCACCAAACCTTGAAATCGTATCTCTTTCATGCAAATTCTCTTTTAATCTGGACGTAACGGCTTGTAGTAATTTATCACCCATCATATGGCCAAAATGATCATTTACATATTTAAAACGATCAAGGTCCATAAACAATACGGCAACGTTCATTTGTTCATCGTATGCTAGTTCCAGTTCCTGCTCCAATGCTTTTTTAAACTTATATCTATTTGGCAACTGAGTCAAACTATCATGTGAAGCATGGAACTTTATTTTTTCTTCATTCATAATTCGCTCAGTTATATTAGTAGCAAAGCATAAAAGAGAATGTGATGAACCGTCCTCTTCAATAATCGGTATTTTCATAACTTGCATCCAATGTTGATTCCCCTCACTATCAGTGAGAGAGGCTTCGGGTATAAAACGGTCCTTTTTACTGTTAATCACTTCACGGTTGATTTGAAAATAGCGTTCAACCTCTTCATCATCTGGGTTAAACTCTGATTCTTTTTTCCCTACAATTTCCGTAGGAGTTGTTCCTAATAACTTTGTGAAAGCTTCATTTGCTAACGTGAATCTTCCGTTATAATCTACAACATATATCGCGTTAGGACTTTTACTGATAATCTTACTCAAGAAATTTTTTTGAGATTTCAGCTGCTTCTTCGCATGATTGAGCGATGTGATCATCTCATTGAACCTTTTTATTAGGGCCCCTATTTCTCCTTTTGATTCATCATTTTCAATTTCTGAACGAAAGTTCCCTTTAGCTACCTGATCTACTGCATAATGAAGTTTTCTTATTGGATTCATTGTCTTAACAGTATGAATTGCAGCTAGGAATGTTAATAAAATGATTAGGATGATACTACTTAACCAGAGAGATTCATGAAATTTCTTTACCCCTAAATAAGTAGTTTCTGATGGTACTTGTGCAACTATACCCCATTCTAAGCCTGGAATATATTGATAGGAGGAATACATTTCCACATCAAATTGATTAATTAATTCCATATAACCCGTCTTCTTTTTTAAAATTGCTTGTACAGCTGGATTATCAGAAACATCTTCACCTAGCATTTCCCTTTGAGGGTGAGCTATTAAAGTTCCTTTTGAATCGACAATATAAGCATAGCTATCCTTGCCTATATTCAGCTCTTTAAACATCGACTGAAATAACCCTTTTTGATCAAGATGGATGGCCATATGGACGATTCTTTTTACCTCTTCCTTCTCGTTATTAACAGGAAAGGATAGTAGAATAATAGACTCCTTTTTATCAGATTTGTTTACTAAAACATCACTAAAATGTAACGTCTCTTCCTTACCAATCTGTGGTTCATACTTAATTCCGTTCTTCGTAATAAATTCATTAAGGTTTAAGTTTCTTGCAACTAAAATCTCACCTTCAACATCGGTCATTGTTCCCCCGTCAAAAAAAGGAGAAGAATCGAGAAGTTTCGTCAATTCACTATTTAAGACTAACGAATCATCTTGTAATAAATCCTCATTTTGTTTATTCGTTTCAGATATAGCGTTTGCATTCTCGACAATCATTTTCGCATGATTAGATAAGCGATGTACGGCTAGATCAGTCATTTCTCTATATTGATCTTGAGCTATTTTGGGAAGAATGATGCTTGAGGCTACATAGATAAAACCAGAAAAGAATATAATCGACACAAATAAAAACAAAAAGGTTCTTTTAAATAATCTCGACTTTACTACATTAGAAACTTTAAACTTTAAGTTCATAACACTAATCTACCCTCCTTAAAATGGGCTGCCCCACATTTGTGAAAACAGCCCTCCACTCTTTACTCAAGAATAAACTTTTTCAATTCTTCTCTCATTTCTTGTGAATATATGTCTAGTTTTTCTGCTAACTTATTTAATTGTTCCATCGAGGCAGTTGTTTCTTCAATTGATGCAGAAACTTCTTCTGTACCTGCCGCTGTTTCTTGACTGATTGATGTTATTTGGGTGGCATTCTGTACAATAACATCCTTTTGTTCAACCATCTGCTTCATAGATATAACAATATCCATAATCTTAGTATCCGTTAGAGTAATCACATTTTCGATCTTCTTGAATGCTTCCTCGGTATCTGTGACGGCTGCCCCTTGTTCACCCATAACAGAATTTGTTTTTGTAATTAACTCAACAGTATGTTTTGTTTCACTCTGCATTTGATTGATAATTTCTCCTATTTGCATGAGTGCTGTTTCAGATTGCTCCGCTAGCTTACGTACTTCATCCGCGACAACAGCAAAGCCTTTTCCGTGCTCACCCGCTCTGGCAGCTTCTATTGCTGCATTTAAGGCTAATAAGTTTGTCTGACTAGCAATCTCTGTAATTGTGTTTACAATAGCATTAATATTATTCGATTTTTCACTAAGTGAATCTACAGCATGAACCATTTCATTCATCATATTATTGGTTCTGTCAAATTGGTGTTGCAACAAGTGAATCTTCTTTGTTCCTTCACTTGAAATAGTTAATAATCCACTAGATTCTTCCTGAATATCACTAGATTGTTCTTCTACCTTTTTAATCATCTCAGCAAGCTCATTTGTTACATTTGCATTTTTTTCAAGTAATTCCGTTTGATCTCCAGCTCCGGAAGCAATTTGTTCCATTGTAACGGCTACTTCATTTGAAGCGACCGTATTTTCATCAGCACTTGTAACTAAGGTTTTAGAAGCTGTTGTGACTTCTTCTGAAACGTGAGAAACTTTCTTTAGCATTTGGCGAAATTCCGTTAGCATGTTAGAAAAGCTTGCTGAAAGCTGACCTATTTCATCCACACGAGCTATATCTAGCTTAGTTAGTAGATTTCCTTTCTCAACCTCTTTCATTGAGCTTTGAAGCTTCTTAATCGGTCTTGTGATCCCTCTTGTAATAAACACAGATAGCAAAATACCAATCGTAATAATTAAGGCTAAGGTAATAGCAATTGGCATGATTACCCCTTTTACTTTTTCTTCTAATTCAGAAATATATACCGTTCCACCGATCGTCCAATTTGTTGTTGGGTTTGTTATAAAGGCCATTACCTTCTCGTCGCCTTCAAATTGATAGTGGATCGTACCACTTTCCCCACTTTGCTTTATGCTCTTATAAGGCTCTTGATTTGATACATCTTTATCAAGATATTCTTTGTTAGGATGAACCATATACCTCCCCGAACTATCAAAAAGGACAGCATAGCCTGTTTCACCTATTTTCACATCCTCAATAATATGAGTAAGAGCTTTAATATCTATATCAACAGAAAACACACCTACAACCTCACCAGACTGTTCCACCACTTTTGCTGCACTAACAAGAAGTTGATTTGCCTCCGTATCTAAATAGGGATCCGTCCAAATGACTTTATCAGGATTTTCCACAGCTTTTGTATACCAAGGTCTTGTTCGTGCATCAAAATCGGATGGTAAATCAGCTTGTGGATAGAGGATCATCTCTCCAGCTTCACTTGTACCCATGTAGATATTAATAATGGCCTCGTTACTTTCTACATTTTGCTTAAACGTATGAAGGATGTTATCCATATTGCCGTCATTTTTATAGTTTATTAATGTGGGATCATGACTAAATCGATTAACAATGTTGCTGATATTACTAAAGAATAGTTCATATGAATTATTAATACTTCCCATTTGACTTTCAACACTTGTCACCAATTCGTTTGTCGTGACAGACACACTTGAACGGTAACTAACAATTGAAATAATCGCACCCGTTAAAATAATCATTGTAATAAAAGGTATTAAAATCTGCCTTTGTATCGTTTTTTTAAAGAAATTAAGGTTTATCTTGGTTTTTCTTTTCCCCATACTCGACACCCCCGTAAGCATCATTACTTTTGGACTATTTTCTTACAATTTTATTTACCATTCCCTATATTGTCCAATTGGTTTAAGGTGATATGATTCTCCATATAGATCAATTACTAATCCTTTCAGACTTAAAAAGAACGCTTATAGACAATATCCGACAATATCTGAAAATATTTTTATTAATTTTTTGTTGTTATTAGATCGGGAAAAGATGAAAGAAAAGCAAGTAAGTTGCATGGAGGGTAAGTGGAGAATATAAAGCTTTAAAAAAGTCTATAATTTATAGCTTGAGGTATTTTGATTAGCCTACGTATGGGATGAGGGAGGTTGCTGCTCCTCCAGTTACATACATTTTTCTGAGGTGTCTGATATTACCGGGCACGCTAATAAACAAAAAGCACTTGTTACCTAACAGGCAAACAAGTGCTTTATTAACTTTATATCTCATCTCTAAACTGATGAGTATATTAATCTCAAAATTTTCATGCTACAAACCTATAACATCTTTTTATTCTTTTTCCTCCATTTTCTTCTTTAAATATTCAGCAATTTCTTTTTGCCCATATTGTCTAGCATATTCAGATGCATCCATATTCTCAATATTCTCTCCAGTATATCTAATTGAAATATTTATTCCTTTTTCGACTAGAAACTCAGCTACTTCTTTATGCCCGCCATAAATTGCTCCAAATAGCGGATTTCTTTTTGCTAAGCTTACATCTAATTCTGCGCCGGCTTCTATTAAATACTTTACTATCTCAATATGCCCCGCTCCAGCAGCCACTCTTAAAGGAGAAGCGTCAAATATATCACCCTTTGTATTAACATCAACTCCTTTATGGATTAGATATTCTACTATTCCAAAGTGTCCTTTCTTTGCTGCAACATGTAACCACGTGCCAAATGGTGTCATTGAGTGTAAAGATTCTGCATTATCGCCTAATAAACGCTTTACTTCATTAATATCACCAACCTTAATAGCATTTCTTATAGTTTTATTTAGACTTTTTTCATCCATAATATTACCTCCTATATTCCTGCTACCTTGTACTAGCTATGTCTCCTAAATCTTCAAGAGCTTCAACAATATCATCAAAGTCACCGCCCATTTCTTCAATAGCCTTTAATCGATTAACTACTAACTCTAGAGCATCAAGACTATGTTGTCCTACTACGGCATTTGGTGCCTAGACAAGGTTTCTCCCCAATTATTGGATCTATCCCATACCTTCTTAATATTTCCTGACCTTCTCGAACCAGTTCTTGCTGCTTCTGACCAAGACCTTTTTTAAATAGAATATGATGTGCATGAGGATTTATCATAGCAGTAGGTGGGTCACAGTGCATTTGCCCATGTTCTAGTACATTTATCTTACCTTAAGCAGAAAAACACCTACGAGTCAAAACCAGGACAATACCTGTTTATAGAATCGAAGGTGTTTTTCATTTTGTATTTATTTTAACGGTTTCATATCTATGTGAGATTATTCAAATAGATTTTCGTACTCAGTAGACCAAAAGAATCCAGTTTGCACACACCTACTATCAATTCTCTCTAGCTCATCTTTTAACCAGTCTATTACTGATTCAGGTATATCGTTATCAATAAAGGCATCCTCATCGTTAACCTCTATTGCTTTATCAATCATGGATATATAGGCTAGTATACACTCTGCAAACTGGTTCAAGGAAGAATTAACAAATATTTCTTCATAATTATCTCCATTAGGAAACACTATATTTTCTTCCTTCTCCGTTATACATATTGGATCCCCCGAACCAGTTGACCCTAAAAACCAATACTTTTGAAATTGTTCTGGCATATCAAATAAATTAGTAATAGGTCTAAATTGTGGCGAAGTAAATTCCAAATACGGCGGTGATGTCTCCGGTAGACCTCCTATAGACAAAAATCTCTTAACACCATCCGAAAAAACTGTATCCATTAAATCTTGTTCTTTAAATTTATTTAATGGCCCATTCTTAATAACATCCATCTATCAATAAATTCTTCTGGTGTTATCATTCTATCACCTTCCTGAATCTTTTATAAAGGTATCTAATCTTCTTGCAATTTCATCATCTACTCCAGTTATACCCCAGTCCTTCTCCACATTGTGGATACCACAATATCCAGGATGCAGACTTTTTGGAAGAGCAACAGCTTGCCCACCTTCTCCAATATGATGATGCCTCATTGGTTCTTCTATATACTCCTTGTATTGGGAAAGTGTTTTAAAAACTTCTCATCAACTTTTGGAACACGCCCTCTTTTTATCAGAGCTGTATTTTCAGTACTCCAAAATAAATTACATTATATCTTAGGTATATCAATCTCTTTGCCTGGAGACTTACTAATTAGAACGTCAGGAAGGCCTGGGTTATTCTTTTTCAACTTATACTTTTGAATTTTTGTTAATTCAGGGTCAAAAGAAATGTTTTGTGATTTAAAGTCTAAGCTTAAAAGTTTATTATAAATCTTCCTCAAAAAAACTCTCCATTCCTCTAATGAAGAACTTAAAATTTCATCTGAACTCTCTAACAAACGGCAGCCATCTGCATAATGAAACATTAGTAAACCTGTTCCTAAGTCACAAGCCTCATTATCTAAGATGACTGTTAGTACCTCAAACCCACTATTCCAATTATAATTTGCAGTAAAGTAATGGAGTATTAGTGGATTATCTACCTTTTTTAACTGGCTGATTAAAATACTTTTATCTGTATTATAAAGTAACCCCACCAGATAAATAATTTCTGAGTTAACCATCAACTAAACCAATTCTCCTTACCTTTAAGATTTCTCTTACTCATAATTTGTAGCAGCAATAAAATCAAAAGCACCTGTTGAACTAATTTCATTTTTATATTCAAAATTATATATTAAAATTACTGCATTATATGATTTCTTTAGGTTTATACTTTTCTGGATTTTTTGGATGACAATTTCTTCATATGAACACCCATCTAATAATGCTGAAATATCACTACTACTATTCTTATAGACCGCTTTTTCTATAGTATCCTTATCTGTTTCATCCATATCAATATTAAAATCGATAAAGAATTGAGATGGGACTGACTCGCCATCCTCATCATACGTTAAATCAACATACTCTCCTATTGAATCCTCATCGTTAAAATTCCCTAACCAAATTGAAACCCATCCTTGTTTTTCCATTATAGTAGCCTCCTACTGAATTAAAACAATATACCTTGATGGTACAACCATCATGAGTTTTGACTTTCAAGTAAGCATTTTTAATCATCCTGACATAAATACTTTATTAGAAAACAAAAGCACTTGTTACCTATAAGGAAATCAAGTGCTGTTTCTATGCATAATAGGGATTCCTGCAACTTTATACTGCAAACATCCTTTTCTAATTTGATAACTCTAATCCAAAAAAGTTCATAAAATAATACAGAAATAGTTAATTTTGTATTTGTAATTCCCTTAAAACTTCTGTGCGCAAATCACTCTCAATATTCCCATTCTTGTAATCATTCAATAAAGAATTTATTCTTTGAATATAACTATCTGAATTCTCGATACATCCTTCAAAACAATCCATAAAATGGTCTACTAATGTATCATCTACTAAAGCAATTGGTTCTGGATAATATTTGACACCTTCTCTTTCAAATGCTTTCCTACTAGTATAAGCAACTGCATCAATAACACAGTTCCAAGCCATGACATCTGTTTCATTATCTGACATCTCTTGAATTATTGTTATACCATTTTCCTCGTTATCTAATAATTCATAAAGGTTTTCTCCTATATTTTCTTTATATTTTAGCCACTCCCAACATTTATATATAATTTCCTGAGCTAAAATTTGATCTTCCTTTTGAGAAAATACCGATAAAACTTTCTCTGAAAGTCCAAGAAATAATATTACTTTACCATCATCTGTTAAACTACTAAAGTTAGTATTAGCCATAATTAACCTCCAACTAGTCAACATACTTTCCATTTTTAATTATTAGATTAAGCCTACCAGTTACTTTAATGCTTTCATCAATTTCCGATGTTACTGCGATTTTTAGATTAGGATATTTTAAACTTAATTGCTTTAACACACCAGGCGGAACTTTATCGTTCGCCAACCCTTGATAACACTTTCTACATACACCTGAAGGATTCGATTGATGTAGTTTTAATGTTCCTGCTACATCTTCTGGTTTTATATCAGCCTTTATTACTGCTGAATCAAATTCATTCAGAACGCCTTCCTCTGCATGCCTAGTGAACAATGGGTTATTTCCTGGAGCTTTAATATTCCTGTTTGGCATTACTTCATCTAAATCAGGCAAACCAGCTTCTTTACGTACTTTTGGTGATCCTCCTTCAAAAGTCAAATTTTCTAATCCTTTTACATCAGTCTTTCCAACTGCAACTGTTTCGGTTTCTGGAACATTCCATTTTCTTCTTAATGCATCTATATCATTTTTACCAATATTAATTGTACTTTCTTTACCCGTACCCTTAGTACCATCCCCAGTCCCCTTCTCCTCAACCTTCACACTAGACCTAGAAACAACCGAATCAATCCGATCTTCTACTGTCGACCTACTAAACACATTCACTGGCACTGAATTCGCCGTACTCATTTGAAGGGACTGATTAGGAAATAAGGTTCTGCCTAAGAAGTTGGTGACGTCATCGACAAATTGGGTTCCACCGTTTTTTACATCTTTATATAATTCTACTGTTTCTTTCTTGATTCCTTCAAATACTTTGTTGTTTTGGACTATTTCTTTTACTTTTTGAGAGATGGCTGGGTTTACTGCTTTGGTGTTGGTTGCTTTGTCTTTTTCTACTTTTAATAGCTTGAGGTATTTTGATTGGCCTACGTATGGGATGAGAGAGGTTGCTGCGCCTCCAGTTACATACATAATCCCTTCTTTTTCTGAGGTGTCTGATATGGATTGTGCTACGGATTCTAGGACGATGATTGGGTCGTCGATGATTTGTTCAAGCGTTCCAGTGAAGGTCTCTACTCTAGTGTTTGCCGCCTTTTTTAAAAATTCGGGTTCAATTGAGTCTGGTATTTTACTAGATATCGCGATGATTCCCGCATCAATGACAAGGTTGATCAGACCTTCTGCGATTTCATAGATGGCAACACCTAATCCTTTTATGAAATTCCATACCCCTTCAACCGTTACAGAAACAACATCACTTACTCCTTCAAAGAAGTTGGTGTAGGTATCTTTGACTGCAGAGGCTTTGTTTGAGTATTCATCATCAACATTTTCAAACTTCATAATTTAAAAGTATTAAAAGTTTTAAGGATTTGATCGAGGTCGAGTAGTCTTCAGACATAATAATCTTACTATGTACAAAGTTGCGAAAAAATTCAAAAGGCATGGAGAAAGTGAAGGGAAAGTATTTGAGGATAAGTATGGTACTATCTGATGATTTTAGGTTATTCAAAACAAATGAAACTCACTAGATAGGATAGCTTTATTAAAGATTTTGTACGTACTAAAGAATTTATTAAAACATAATATAGGGCTTACATGTTTTATCTCCTTTTCTCTATATAAATCGGAATTGTTCGTCAATGGGTGGCCCCACATAAAAAAAGAAACCTTGAAGTAAATAGCCCTTCAAGGTTCTATTAAGATTATTCTAAATACAATTATTTTTCTTCTTTATATGCTAATGCAATCTCCACTACTTCCTCTGGAGATAAATCCTCATCGTTCCAAAAAATCAAGTCACTGGGAGCAGGGTGAGGAACATTTTCTTCTAAGATTTCTATATATTCACTTACCTCTTCATCAGATAGCTTAGGGTTACATATTTTATTTACTAGTTCAACTAGTTCTTTAAAGGTTAGTTTCTGATACATAATTGTGTACTTATCCTTGTTGAAATATTCGACACTAAATAATATGCTATCTTTTCAGTCTCAAATCCCCTATTAATTCTTGGATATTCTCAGCAATATGCTCAAATGTCCCTCTTTCAAAATCTTCTAACTGTATTATTCCACTATTGTTCTCAATAACCACCAACAAACCATTCCCTTCAATACCAATAGGTATCTTCTTTAAACTATCCCCATGATTTTCTTTATATCCTTTCAGTGACTCTCGGAATGAACTTATCTCGCTATTCGGTAGCACAGACTCTAATGCAATATAGTGTTCCTGATAAAATCCATCTAAATCTGCAAACCAATATGAGTTAAAATATTCAACTATTGATTTATGCAATTTTATATCAAATTCTTCTTCTAAACTTGTAAAGTCCTGTGAAACAGTCTTTTCTACAGGTTTCCATGAGATATATTCTTCCTCATCAACTTCACCATCATAAATTATTAGGTTATCTTCACTACTAATTGGTGTTTTAAATAAAAAATCTAAACCTTCATTAGCTATTTCTTTTCTCATTTTAAAGTATATCTGCATTGCTTCTTTTATTGACAAAGTTATCATCCTTTACTTATTTAAAAATTTTTCAAGTAATTCAGCATACTCACTGTCATTTCCCCAAACACCTGCAGCTTTTTCCGCATTATGTATACCACCTGTTCCTGGGTGTAACTTGGAAGGCACTGCAACTGCTTGACCACCCCCACCTACATGATGATGGATTAATTTATCATTATATAATTCCTTTATATCATATTGAGGGAAGTGTTCTCTAAATGTTTTATCATTTATCGGAGAGAAACCCAATTGAATTTTTTGTTTATTTGCTTTACTTAAACTTTCTGGATGTTTATTCATTATTTCTTTCCAATAAAAGTCTTTATCACGTAACCAGCCTTCTGAATTGGTTCCTGCTTTACCCTTACCCACATAAGGCATTTCTACTGTAATTCTTGGGTCTGCAGTATATTTTTCTTCTAATTTTTTTAATTCAGCATTCCTATAAGTTCTTATAGGATGATTAACATTATCTATACCCTTATCAACCTTCACACTAGACCTAGAAACAACCGAATCAATCCGATCTTCCACCGTCGACCTACTAAACACATTCACCGGCACTGAATTTGCCGTACTCAATTGAAGAGTTTGGTTTGGAAATAAGGTTCTGCCTAAGAAATTAGTGACGTCATCAACAAATTGGGTTCCTCCGTTTTTTACATCTTTATATAATTCTACCGTTTCTTTCTTGATTCCTTCAAATACTTTGTTGTTTTGGACGATTTCTTTTACTTTTTGAGAGATGGCTGGATTTACTGCTTTGGTGTTGGTTGCTTTGTCTTTTTCTACTTTTAGTAGCTTGAGGTATTTTGATTGGCCTACGTATGGGATGAGGGAGGTTGCTGCGCCTCCAGTTACATACATAATTCCTTCTTTTTCTGAGGTGTCTGATATGGATTGTGCTACGGATTCTAGGACGATGATCGGATCGTCGATGATTTGTTCAAGTGTTCCGGCAAAGGTCTCCACTCTTGTGTTTGCCGCCTTCTTTAAGAATTCGGGTTCAATTGAGTCTGGTATTTTACTAGATATCGCGATGATTCCCGCATCAATGACAAGGCTAATCAGGCCTTCTGCGATTTCATAGATGGCAACACCTAATCCCTTTATGAAATTCCATACTCCTTCAACTGTTACAGAAACAACATCACTTACTCCTTCAAAGAAGTTGGTGTAGGTATCTTTGACTGCAGAGGCTTTGTTTGAGTATTCATCATCAACATTTTCAAACTTCTTTACTTTTGTTTCATAAAGGTCCCATAAACCTTCTATATTCTTTTCAAGCATTGCCTTGGAAGATTCAATATTCGTCCGAATAGCATCGAGCTGTTGTTTATTATGTCTGCTTCTTTCTATTTCTTCTGGAGTTGGATCGTCAAACAAACCAAATAAGAAGCTTGGAGACTTATGTGTTTCTAGGATCGCATGGAACATATTGTTGTTTACCCCTGATTCAATCTGTGTGAGGTTCCACCAGATATCATTACGATCGACTCTCATCATACTGTTTCGAGAAATAGGTGTAATGTAGGCAGTTGTATCGGTCACGTAGTTTTCAAATAATGATAGAAGGTCTTCTATTTGAGCTTGGTAGCTAGTAATATTTTTCTTTGATTGCTGAATGGTGTCATCCCAAACATCCAAGCTTTTTCCCGCGTTACTTTCTACATAAACAGCTATCGAGGTTAGGGAACTGTGCATTTGATTTAAGGCATTTTTGTATGTATGAAGTTGTTCAATAATTTGATCCAATATTCCATAATAAGGACGAGGGGGCAGGTTCCTCGTCCCATTTACATAGAGTAGTATTCTATCTTCTCTCTTTTAATCGAGCGGGATAAAACAAATAAGGCACATATAGAGAGGTTTCCTTCTCTGTGACGAAATTCGAGAAGTGACAGAGAAGGAATAGTTTTGTGTTGCTAAGACTCACGACAACATTCAACTTTTCACCTTCCGTAACGAAAATTAATTTTCGTTACGTTTTTTTGACAAATAGCAAGTATTATGCGACTGTCTTTAATTAAAATACAACCCAGAACTCTAAGCCAAGATAGCACAAGCAAACACTCTCACGTTATCCATTGTTAATCGTCACAAGCTTTGTCAATCTCGTTAGTTTTGTCAACTAATCCGTATAATAACTATCCAAAAATGTCATCTCACCTATTTCTCGTTTATATTCCGTTCCTCCAATTATTAAAACGATACTTTATGATGGTACTACCTTCAAGAGCTATGAATTCCAGCAAAGCATAATCCAATGTCTTCCAAATTCAAAATTTCTAACAAAAAACAAAAACACCTGATGCCTACAAGGCAATCAAGTGTTTTTTGTTTAGTTATATAGAGTAATTCATAACTAATTCTATCTGAACACCCACAAGCATGTTTAATTTCTAAGTTTTGAGCTTGTTCTCTATAACAATTTTACATGAGGATAAAATGTCGTATCGCCTACTTATGCGTACTTATTTTCATAAACTAGCTACTACTTCGACACAACCTTCATGAAATAGAATTTAGAATAACTTCAATAATATTACTCTGTGAAAGGTATGCAAGAAACTACTTTTTAATTGTCTTGAAGTCCAATTACAATCCATTCGTCTACAATATCCCAGAAATCCACATTATATTCAGGCTTATCATTGGTAAACCACAATGTCGCTACATCACCTATACAGTTGTTTAAATCTATAGCAACATATCCTCCCATGCCATTTTCAAAAAAACCATATGTTGTAGCCATATTAACTCCTAATGGTCCATCTAACTCTTCAAGTATTCCCCATTCATGATCCTCAAAATGAGTAATGCGTTCTACTGGTACAAGTCCCATAGCTCTACTTGGCAGATAATAAAAACCATTGTGTAACTTTTCATAGAACTCCTTTATAGATTCTGGAACATTTGACCAATCTTGTTGCATTTCTGAAATAGAATTAGTCGGTATACCACCTTCATAATAAAGTATTTCGTCATTTTCACTCTTTACGCTGTATAGTACTGCATATTGTCCATTATCTACAATTAGTTCAAATTCTAATAAATTTTCTTTCAAATATGATATAGTATTACTCAATTCTTTTTCACATACACTATTCCATAATGCTATTAATTTATCTTTCTTTCTAGTTTTATCTGTTTCTTTAAATATCTCTATCCATTTTTCAGGCATATTTTCCTTTTCAATATTGAGTAAGTCCCTGTTAGACACAAACTCTATACTTTTTCTATATTGTCTTAAAAAAGATAATTTATCCACCCGAAATCACTCCTTTTTATTTATCCTATTAAATTCATCTATCATCTTTTGTATCTCAATTTCAAGTTCTTTTTCTTTTAATCCTAAATACAGGGTTTACCGGAATATTTTTTTTTGTAGATGTACCAATCCGCAAATGATTTTGAACCTTTAGATGTATTAGCTGATTCACCAATTTCCTTCTGTTGTTTGTAAGTTAATGTCTCAAAACCATCCAAACGAATACTCTAGAGAAACGATATGGTCATCATTCAGTTTTTGTCATTTTTTCCATATAAAGCAAAATACTCAGTTCTAATAATATCATCAGTATTTTTTATTTTCTCTTTCTTTGTATTTTTAGAAGATGGCGATGCTCTTCTTGATTTAGCATATGTCCTCATCAGGAATTTTCCTTTTTGCTGTCAAAGCAGTGACTCCATACAAAAAAGCACTTGTTGCCTAAAAAGACATTCAAGCGCTTCATAGTTATCTAAAAATATTTCATTTATGGACTTCCCTTATCTAATCTATTTTATTAAATTGGATTATCTGGATATTCATTTAAATATCTTTCAATCAACTCTTTACTCTCAACATCATCTGGTTCATTCCCTAAATATTTATACTCCCAAATAACCAACTGATCATCAAAGCTATAATTTGTATCAAACCAGTTAGTATAATCATAGTGAATATTAAATTTCCCATTATCCTCTAGAGATAATGTAAACGAATACCATACCTCTTGCTGATAGTCAGTGAAAACTTTTCTTAGTTTGTCACTCAGCTCAAATAAGTTTCTCTCCATTTGCTTAAACTGCTCTTTATTAATATTAAATTCAAGAGGAATTTCTAGACTATATTTATAGTTAAACTCATCTTCTGGAGTATTATAGAAGAAGTAAGTACCTCCACCTGTTTCTGACACTTGAGCATACATATAAAATTTAACCCATTTTTCTGGAATCATTGCATTAACCGCTTCAGCAATTTTTCTATACAATTGGTTCATTTCTTGTTCCATAGTCAAAAATATCATCCTCCAGATTGGTTTTTAATAATTTTTTTAACAGCCCTTTTTCCTTCAACTTTATAAAAAATCTCAAAACTACTTGGTCGTAGAGAATCTCCATTATAAACAGGTTCAATCCTTACAGATACCTTCTTCGGTGGGACTTCTTTCAAAGCATTTGCCCAAACCGTCTCCATCTTATACCACTCTCCACCGGAACGGTTAATTTGGCTATTCTGAGCAACAAGATTATCAATATCACCCGAACCATGAAACTGACTCCCAATTAAATGTCCGCCGTCATCATCAGGTAACCTGTCTTCTCTACCGGCAGCTCTTTGCATTCCTAAATTTCTATCCGCTTCCTGTAATATCAGATTGTCGGCTTCTACATCGACTATTCTTCCTAATTCATCCGTTGTATATTTATATCCATCTTGAGTCACATAGCGAACATTAGGTGCAAGTTCTTTTCTTCCTCTTTTTCCTTTTGTAAAATGTTCGCCATAGTTTACGTCATCAATTTCTTTAATGTTATTAACCTTTTCACCCGTACCCTATGTTGTAATCTTAAAAGCTTCTAATAAAAAAACCTATCTAAAACTCTATTAAACTACTTCCTTCTCTTTTATTATCGGTAGTTCATAGGCTGTTTTATGCTTCATCATGCCGTAAATAATGTTCACAAGCCTTCTCATTATGCACACCAATGCTTGCCCCTTTGTTTTGCCTTCTTTAAGTTTCCTTTGGTAGTAAGCATGAAACACAGGATTCCTCGGCAGTTTACTCCCTTTTGCTACTTGCACTTGCTGTACGGCGAGGTTATAAAATAAGGCGTGCAGCGCCCTATTTCCCTGTTTACTTTTTTGTTCCTTGCCTTTCCCACCAGACCCAAAGTAAACAGGCGCAATACCCGCAAATCGTGCTAATTTATTGGCATTGGGAAAACGTCTTACGTCACCTATCTCTGCAATTAAAGCGGAAGCTGTCACAAGGTCAATTCCTGGCATGGAGTTTAGTTGAAAGTCTAGTAAACTCAATAACTGTTTTAATTCTCCTTCCACATAGTTCATTTCCTTCTTTTTAAACACAATGTCTCGAACGATGCTTCTTACTAGAAAGTCGCGTGTTTCTTGATGTTCTTTCGCAGTGCGTCCATCTTCTTTTACAAGCTTTAATATGTCATTAGCCTTTTTCACGGAACATGTATTGTTACTGGCTTCTAATAAAAAAGTGGTCAACTCTTGTAAGGTTATACTCTCTAAACAAGATGGTGACGGATATCGTTTCCAAAATGCCAATGCCGTTTTTCCATCTACTTCTGAGAAAAACTTCTTATAGCTTGGATAATGGTGGCTCAATTGAATGTGCAGTTGGTTCTTTAAAGCACCTTGAGCTTTCACCAACGCATTTCTTCTAGTGACCAATTGTTGTATCGACCAAAATAAATCATGTGGTTTAGCGTCAGGCAATTGGCTAAGTTGTCTTACCAAATACAGGTGTCAACCCTTCTTCTGTCAGTTTATCAATATCTAGTAAAAATGTTGAGAAAGCGGACGGTTTATTTTCAACCTTTATTTCATCTAGTTTTTCCTGCCAACAATTAATAATCACTGCCACATGGTGCTGTTTATGCAAGTCTACACCCACATAAATATGTTTCTGCTTTTCATGCATCGTTCATCCTCCTATTCAGTTGTCAATTATTGAATGAAAATGCCGGCAACCTTAGTTCGAGCGTTCACCTTCTGGTGCGCATTGGTACGAAAGCCTATCCATTTTCAACCTTACAGAAGAACTTATAAGAAAATGAGTCCCTTTTTTAAGTAATCTTTTAAATTATTGCTTCATGTTTGCCATTTGCTTGTATTTGTCCATATGTATAAATCCCTTGATAAAAACTTTCTCGGTCTAATATTCGCTTCACTTTTACTTTCGTAAATGCTTTCCCATGCGTTGTTTGATACCCTTCTTCATTCAATACTTCTGCCAACCTAGACAGTGACCATTTCCTATGTAGCTGTTTAAGCTCAAACAACCGTATTACTACTTTTGCATGACCTTTATGTATCTTGTTCTTTTTCACCCTTTTGTTTCGTATAACCAAATGTTGCTCTACCTCCTGCATCCCCACCTTCCTTCGCCTTTTTATTTCTCCCTTTTGTTAGTTTTAGGGCTATTTCAAGTCGTTGGTATTGGTCTAATAACTCCATTAAGCCATTGACCAAAAAGTCGTTTGGGTCTTTTTTGTGAATGCTGTAATATGGTTGTTCAATGCTTTTAATGTCACATCCATATTTCTTTAACTCTCGTTGTATCAACACCTTTACTATATCCGACCTCCATAATCGGCTTGTGTTCAGTACTACCACATAATCAATTTGGACAGACGAAAGGTGAGCCAACATTTCCTGTAAGCCCACCCTGTCTATTTCTAATGCTTCTTCATTTAGTTTTGCGCCACTAATTCCTTCATCTCTAAAAATATGTATCAAGTTCAAGTTATTCTCTTCACAATATGCTTTAATTTCATCTTCTTGATATTTCAAGCTATATCCATCTCTTGCCTGCCCTTGAGTTGAGACTCGTATATACCCAACAACGTTCAACTTTTCACCCTCCCGTTACATAAATTTTAATTTTCGTAACGCTTTTTAACGAATAGCGAGTATTATACGACCCTCTCTAGTAAAAATACAACCAAATTTTTGTCTGCCCTGATGCTAAACTAGTAACCTTCTTACGTAACCTACCTTTTATCGCCAAGAGCTTTGTCATTCTCGTTAGTTTTTTAGCCATTCCCTGTCATAACTACCCCTGCCATATAAAATGTCATCTCGCCTAATTATCGTACTTTTCTTACTATCCAATTATTAAAACGATACTCCTTGATGGTACAACCATCATGAGCTTTCGATTTTCATGTAAATCATTTTCTTTTTGTCTCACTCAAAAATCCTCCATTTCTTTTTACTAGATTTATGTATCTGTATCATTACCATCTTTAGCATTACGAGCTTTGTCATTGTCTTTAGTTTGTCTGTTTTACAGTATCATAAGTCTTCCTGCCACTTAAAATGTCATCTCGCCTGTTTATATTATTATTTTCACAAACAAAGTACTAAAACAGAATGCCTTGATGGTACAACCTTCATGAGTTATGAATTTCATTAATGCATCATCTATGTTGACCAAGATCTAAAACTTTAATAAAAAACACCTGTTGCTCAAAAGGCAATCAGGTGCTTTCTTCTATACTCTAAAATTTATCCATTATTAATATCACATTCAATTTCCTATATTTTCAACTTGTACTGTCTATTCAAGTATCCTTAAAAATTCAGTAAAGTTATCTGCCAAATTATATGTAACAGGCTCAAACTCACCAGATTCTTCATGAGACCATATACAAACAGATGGATTATTTTTATCTGTTCTAAAATCTAAACATACAAAGTCACCCGCAAATACACTAGCTATTGGCAATACCTCTGCCCCTAATAAGTCTTCGTTATCAGTTAACCTTTCACCTATTTGTGAAAATACAACATCTATGTCATAAATTCCTTTTGGATGATTCTCAATATCATCTAATATACACAAAAACCTTTCTATCGCATAACCACGGTTGTTACACTCAAATGTTGCTTCCTCAACCTCTACACCATTATTTTCTTTTATAAATTCTAAGAAAGACTCTGGTAATAAAAGTCTCCAAAACTTTTCGTGATTTTTTATTAATTTATCAGAAGGCAATGGCCTTACTATAGTGTCCTGTTTGATTTTCATATTTGTTCTCCTTTCTTTACTAGTTATCTCGGAGCATCTGCCCACATTCCAGTAGATCTTCCACCATTATGAATAGTTATATTGTGTATTCCAAAAGGTACTAGCTCCATTTTACCTGGTACTTCAGTATGGTGCCATGTCATACCTTCTGGCCTTCCTCCAATTATGTTATCTAGCCATTCAAATTGTGCCTCGTCAGACTTTAACCAGAGACTTTCTGGTAAATCTTTAGTCTCTACCACAAGTCCCGCACTCTTGAAATCTGCAAAACCATACCTCATTCCATCTGCTTTAATTACATTTACATTGGGAATCAGGCCATCTTCAATTGCTTTTTCCTTAATCAATTTTGGATAAGGCATACGTTTTAAAGATATTGTACGTACTAAAGAATTTTTTAAAACATCAAATATGGGATGAGAGAGGTTGCTGCTCCTCCAGTTACATACATAATTCCTTCTTTTTCTGAGGTGTCTGATATGGATTGGGCTACTGATTCTAGGACGATGATGGGGTCATCGATGATTTGCTCGAGCGTTCCGGCAAAAGTCTCTACTCTTGTGTTTGCCTCCTTCTTTAAGAATTCGGGTTCAATTGAGTCTGGTACTTTACTAGATATCGCGATGATTCCCGCATCAATGACAAGACTGATCAGACCTTCTGCGATTTCATAGATGGCAACACCTAATCCTTTTATGAAATTCCATACCCCTTCAACTGTTACAGAAACAACATCACTTACTCCTTCAAAGAAGTTGGTGTAGGTATCTTTGACTGCGGAGGCTTTGGTTGAGTATTCATCATCAACATTTTCGAGTTTCATAATTTTAAAGTATTAAAAGTTTTCAGGGTTTAATCGAGGTGGTCCTCACTCTAGTAATCGTTTTATGAAAGTAAATGCCGCGAAAAAATTTCAAAGTCAGGGAGAAAGAGAAGGTTGGGCTTCGAAGAATAGAAATGGTGGTATCTGATGTTATTATGGTTATTTGCTTAACAAAATAAAGGGTAAATAGGGCATACGTTTTAAATGTGTGTACGTACTTTATAAATTGTAGAAACATAATATATGGCTTACAAGGGGTTACTCATATTCTCAGTATAAAAAATGAACTATTCGTCACTCCCCTCCCAAAATAAAACCTTAGAGATTGTCTATATCTCTAAGGTTTATATATTTTATTCCTGTGTTAGAGGTGTAATTAAACAATTATCTATTGAAAACCTATTTAAAAAATCCAATGCTTCTTGAGTTACAACTAACTCGCCTTTCGGTGATAAACAGAAATGATGTCCTGACCAGTTTTTGAAGTTCTCTTCTTCTACTTCAGTTTTACCAAGCGGAATAAATCTGCTAAATGTAGGTATTTCTTTATCTGGATACATTTCTATAAACTCATCTGTCTTTGTAATCAAACACTCTTCAAGTTTGTAATCGATAAAATCACTATTCTCTAATTCTGTTCCAAGTTTACTTGACACGATGAAGGCTGGTGTTGACTCTAAAAGGTCATCTCCTAGCCATCCTTCAAATTCATAATGTAAATATTTTACCTTTTCTGATATACCCTCTGTTGCAATTTCTTCTTCTGTTCCATATATAGTATATTCACCATGACCACCTGATACTTCTGGTTCTAAAAAATATAATATCATTAGTTTACTCCTCCTACCACATTTCCGCGTCCCATCTGTCACTTTTTTGTGTGGTCATGTGGCTTTTTAGTTCAGCGTATGAAAGTGCTGGATTCACTTCTTTCACTACTTGTCCATGGTCAGTTAAAAACTATGCCAATGCTCGTCCATAGCCACCTACATCTTCTAAACCAAATACAGGTGTCAATCCTTCTTCTTTCATCAGTTTATCAATATCCAATAAAAAAGTTGAGAATGCAGACGGTTTATTTTCAAACTTTATTTCCTCTAACTTCTCTTGCCAACAATTGATGACCACAGCCACATGGTGCTGCTTATGCAAGTCAACTCCAACATACAAGTGTTTCTGTTTTTCATGCATTTTCTCATCCCCTATTCAATTAAATGAAAATGCCGGCAACCTTAGTTCGAGCGTTCACCATCCGGTGCGCATTGGTACGAAAGCCTATCCATTTTCATCGTTACATAGTAACTTATAAGAAAATGAGTCCCTTTTTTAAGTAACCTATTAAATTATTGCTTCATGTTTCCCATTTGCTTGTATTTGTCCGTATGTATAGATCCCTTGATAAAAACTTTCTCGGTCTAGTATTCGTTTCACTTGTACTTTCGTAAATGTTTTCCCTTGCGAAGTTTGATAGCCTTCATCATTTAATGCTTCTGCTAACCTAGACAGTGACCATTTCATATGTATCTTTCTAAGCTCAAACAATCGTTTCACTACTTCTGCATGACTATTATGTATCTTTAGTTCCTTCTCACCCTTTTGTTTGGTATAGCCAAATGTTGCCCTTCCTCCTGCATAACCACCTTCCTTCGCCTTCTTATTTCTCCCTTTCATTAGTTTGAGAGCAATTTCAAGCCGTTGGTATTGGTCCAATAACTCCATTAAACCATTTACCAAAAAATCATTTGGGTCTTTCTTATGGATACTGTAAAAGGTTTGTTCAATGCTTTTAATGTCACATCCATATTTCTTCATCTCTCGTTGTATTAGTACTTTCACAATATCAGACCGCCATAATCGGCTTGTATTCAGCACCACCACATAATCAATTTGGATAGACGAAAGGTGAGCCAACATTTCTTGTAAGCCCACCCTGTCTATTTCTAGTGCTTCTTCATTTAATTTTGCACCACTTATTCCTTCATCTCTAAAAATATGTATCAAGTTCAAGCCTTGTTCCTCACAGTACGCTCTAATTTCATCTTCTTGATATTTCAAGCTATATCCATCTCTTGCTTGCCCTTGAGTCGAAACCCGTATATACCCTACAACGTTCAATTTCTCACCCTCCCGTTACGAAAATTAAAATTTATGTAACGCTTTTTAACGAATAGCGAGTATTATACGACCATCTCTTGTAAAAATACAACACAATTTTTGTCTGCTCTGTTGCTAAACTAGTAACCTTCTTACGTAACCTACCTTTTATCGCCACGAGCTTTTCAATCTCGTTAGTTTGTCAACCATTCCATATCATAACTATACCTGCCATGTAAAATGTCATCTCGCCTATTTCTCTTTCCTATTCATTTCCCGTAAAGTATTAAAACGATACTCCTTGATGGTATAACCAATGAGCTTTCGATTTTCAATTAAATCATTTTCTTTTTGTCTCTCCAAAAAATCCTCACTTTCTTTTTATTCACTAGCTTTATGTATCTGTATCGTTACCACCTTTAGCATTACGAACTTTGTCATTTTCATTAGTTTGTGGATTTTGGAGTATCATAAGTCCTTTTGGCATGTAAAATGTCATCTCGCCTATTTATCGTACTTCTCTCGCAAAGCAAGTATTAAAACAGAATGCCTTGATGGTACTACCTTCATGAGTTATGAATTTCATGTAGACATTTTAATTTGTCCAAAGTTACATTTCTAACAAAAAGCACTTGTTGCCATAAGTAGACAATCAAGTGCTCTATTCAATGTTTTACTTCCTATATAATTTAGTTGTGCAACGTAAGATTTCCATAAATAAAATCTATAAAGAGTCTTAAAAACATCTACATCATTTTCGTTTAATACTGCTTTTATTTCATTACCTTTAAAACAACTTTTCAAGCGTAACAGTCCATACGTGAGTAGTATGTGTGGACTATTTTACGCTTACTTTTATATTTTATTGCTGAGAACCCGAAGTATTAATCAACCATATCCCTAAAGTACTCTGCATTCTCATCAACCTTTCTTATAAATTCCTCCAATGAACCAGCAATTTGGGTTTCAAAAAAATATACAGGAGTTTGTTGTGGAGTATTTAAATCAAGAGTTAAATATACACCCTCGTTTACTTCATAAAACACTAATTTATCATCGTCCTCATATATTCCTTCTAAATCTGGATCAAACTCGTAAATACCTTCTCTCAAAGTAATATCAGCTATAGTATCTGGATCCATAATTCTATTTATTGCGTTCCCATCGCTTCCTTTTATAAAGCCATACCCAACTTCTAAGTAAAAATCTCTAAGTTCATTAGGTAACTCAAACCCAAGTCTTTCTTCCGCATCTAACAGTTCGTTTTCTTGTAGTCTAATAAATTTATGCTTATCATTTTTCACAAAATCAAATGTAGCCATTAAAACTACCTCCTTGGAAATAACTTATTTGATGGCGAACCCTTACCATGAATCCCCGCCTGGTGTTCATCAGGAAATTTAGCGGGATGTATATTCCACCATTCGTGAGGACCGCCAAAATTATTTTCTATAATATGATGAGCATCATATGGTTGACCTATATCCCTTGCTAATCTACCTTTTTTATCATAAATTTCCTCAGTATATCTTGGCCAAGTTTGTCCCGTGTTTTCTTCCCATTCTTTAATCAATTTATTTTTCACACTATTGAATTTATTCCTGTGTTTTAAAGTTTCCAATGGTGTCATTTTTTCATATTTATTTTCTCTTAAAGTATCCTTTAATTTTTCTATTTGTGATTTATGAAGTTTCAATCCAGTTTTTGACTCAACATCTCTAATATAATCTTTAGCTAAATCGTAATCAATTTTTACCGTACCCTTAGTACCATCCCCAGTCCCCTTCTCCTCAACCTTCACAGCAGACATAGAAACAACCGAATCAATCCGATCTTCCACCGTCGACCTACTAAACACATTCACAGGCACTGAATTCGCCGTACTCATTTGAAAGGACTGATTAGGAAATAAGGTTCTGCCTAAGAAATTAGTGACGTCATCGACAAATTGGGTTCCACCGTTTTTTACATCTTTATATAATTCTACCGTTTCTTTCTTGATTCCTTCAAATACTTTGTTGTTTTGGACGATTTCTTTTACTTTTTGAGAGATGGCTGGGTTTACTGCTTTGGTGCTGTTTGCTTTGTCTTTTTCTACTTTTAGTAGCTTGAGGTATTTTGATTGGCCTACGTATGGGATGAGAGAGGTTGCTGCTCCTCCAGTTACATACATAATCCCTTCTTTTTCTGAGGTGTCTGATATGGATTGTGCTACGGATTCTAGGACGATGATTGGGTCGTCGATGATTTGCTCGAGCGTTCCGGCAAAGGTCTCTACTCTTGTGTTTGCCGCCTTCTTTAAGAATTCGGGTTCAATTGAGTCTGGTATTTTACTAGATATCGCGATGATTCCCGCATCAATGACAAGGCTAATCAGGCCTTCTGCGATTTCATAGATGGCAACACCTAATCCTTTTATGAAATTCCATACCCCTTCAACCGTTACAGAAACAACATCACTTACTCCTTCAAAGAAGTTGGTGTAGGTATCTTTGACTGCAGAGGCTTTGTTTGAGTATTCATCATCAACATTTTCAAACTTCTTTACTTTTGTTTCATAAAGGTCCCATAAACCTTCTATATTCTTTTCAAGCATTGCCTTGGAAGATTCAATATTCGTCCGAATAGCATCGAGCTGTTGTTTATTATGTCTGCTTCTTTCTATTTCTTCTGGAGTTGGATCGTCAAACAAACCAAATAAGAAGCTTGGAGACTTATGTGTTTCTAGGATCGCATGGAACATATTGTTGTTTACCCCTGATTCAATCTGTGTGAGGTTCCACCAGATATCGTTGCGATCGACTCTCATCATACTGTTTCGAGAAATAGGTGTAATGTAGGCTGTTGTATCGGTCACGTAGTTTTCAAATAATGATAAAAGGTCGTCTATTTGAGCTTGGTAGCTAGTAATATTTTTCTTTGATTGCTGAATGGTGTCATCCCAAACATCCAAGCTTTTTCCCGCGTTACTTTCTACATAAACAGCTATCGAGGTTAGGGAGCTATGCATTTGATTTAAGGCATTCTTGTATGTATGAAGTTGTTCAATAATCTGATCCAATATTCCATAGTTAATTTGTATGTCTCTTTTCATGACTGCCCACTCCGAATCATTTCACTCGCTTCTTCGTCGGCCTTCTTCATTTCTTCTAGCATTTCTTTACCAGCAGCATGAATAGCATACATATCCTTTAGCAAATCCTTATTGATATCATCATTCATATTATCTAGAATCGCATCTACTTTTTCAATGAAATCAGAATTAAAGTTCTTTAATTGATCTCTTGTGCCAGTACGGAAGGTGTCGGTATAACTACTAAACTCTTCAATACTTGATTGAAGTGTTTGTAAAGTGGTTTGTAAATCGTGAACACTCATCTTTATGTTTGTTGTTCCCAATACGTAAACTCCTCTCTACCAACTTTTTATCTAAAATGAACAGATTGAATCGTGGCAAGTAATTGATCAATCTCTGCTATCATTTCTTCTATCATTTCTCTCATCTCTTCTTCAACAGATGCATTTTCTAAGTCCATTTGCTCAAAATTTTTCTTAATCTCATATTTGGCATCCTCCAAAGACGAGCTAATACCAGAAACTATGTTATAACAAAAGCTTGACGTATAAAGTGCCATTACCTTTTACCCGCTCTTTCCTTAGATTGGATTTCAAGCTGAAGACGTTTCATGTCATGTGCTGAGAATTCGATTGACTTCATATTTTTTTGAACAATAAAATCTTCTTTAATAAGCAGAAGAAAGGCATCTTCCATATCATCTTTATAGCCTGTATGGATCACATTTGTAATCAAGGGCTCTGTAAAATAAATCGTTGTATCTTTCTTCATCTCTCCTACAGGGTAAATAGCACCACCGTACGGGAAATACGTTTGATACCCTGTTGGTGCTATGAAACGCTTTGTAATCACAACTTTGGTAGGTGAAGACGTTTGATGTTCCGGAATAAAATGAAGTGGATTAAGTTCAACAACTGTTCCTAGTGGTAGTACCTCTCTCATGATTTCAATACAGGATGTAAGAAAGAGGACAAAAAGCTTTTCAGGTAAACAAAAATATGTTTGTGCAAACTGAATCACGTGCTCATCATATTCTCTTCTATAAGTAATCTTTTCTCCATTTGTACATTGTATATCGTAGGAAGATCGCTCTTGCTTGTAAGCATAGTAAAGTTCTTGAAAGACAAGTTCATCATCAAGAAACACATCTGCAAACTCATTGATTGCCACACAATATCTAATCTTTGCTTCATTTGATAAAGAATCAATTACTTGAGCCACTTTTTCCATAGCGAGTGTTTTTAACTCCATTTTTTCATTCAACCCACTCACTCACTTTCATGTTAATTTTTTACATACATATGTATTATAAATGAAGTGGTTGGAAATTATATGGTAAATAATATCTAAAAATAACAGTTGCACATCTATGCTCCTAGATATATGTACTTACTTTTTTGAAGAAAACTAGTCTGAAAGGTTACTAAGCAAATAAAAAAGCGTCCTACATGTTGTAGAAGTAGTTCGGTTTTCAAGTACAAAAACATAATTAGCAAACAAATTTTTCGTGGCTTATCGAAGGTTTTCATAAATGTAACGTTATTTTAGCACCCTAATGTGCATACCTTTTAACAGGATGACAAAGGTTAGAATCAGTGTTCGAGTTTGTTTGCTAAATTATTCGGGGATCAAAGTGGTAGGTTTTGGATATTCAAGTTAGATATTAGACTCTCTGATGTTATTGATGGATAGGAATTGATAGGCGGAGAAATTCCGGTTAAAGTATATAATAGGTGCTTAAAAAGCCGATATAAGCGGATATATTCCGGTTAACTTCTCTAAATATAACCAAATCTAAAGTTTTGGTTCAGATAAGCGGAAAAAATCCTCTTATTTTGTGAGAAATGTTGGTTTTTCCTAATTTAAACGGAATTTTTCCGTTCATTTTTCAAGAAATACTACTATATAGTGCAAAAAATGCTTGGAGACACAATGTTCCAAGCATTTTTGCTAATCAATTATCTGTTAATTCAAGTGTGAATTACCGTTCAAATAGTATGGTTATTTCTAATTTAGCACTTCAAAACAGAACCCATTATATGTTGTTGAAACGTTTTTTTATCATTCATGCTCTTTTGACAAACTTCGGGGAGGCACCAAATAATTCGCAATCACTTTCACATTCTTCAAATTCTTCCCATAGTCCACAACAGTTGTGGCAACGGCAGGCTTACTTTGTATATGTACCTTAGATCTTTCTTCATCCACCTTCTCTACAAAAACGGATATCTTGTCTCCCCAGGTTAAGGCGTTTACTGCTGTTTTTGCACGGATCATACCTTCCTGTTCATTCTCATAGGTGATTTTCGTTCCGTTGATGGATAGAACAGCTTTTTTACATAGCTCGAAGGCAGAGTTGTATGGTAGGGTTAATTCCATTTCTTTTTCCTGCTTCACACTACTAGTACCTGATTCTCCAATTGACTTCATTGAAATTTTGTTAATGACCCCTACTATAATCGTCATTCCTAGTCCAAAAAAGAGACCTGCCATAACTCCTATTTCCAATTCTTGAAACATAAGTCCCATGATGACTCCAAAAGGAATGCTAGTGAAGAAAAACATTTGCAGCAGCTTCTTCATCCTTTATCATCCTCCTTTAAGCACACAAGTTAAACTAGACAGCGCCCCACATCGACAAATTTCGGAAAGTGACAGGCACCACCTACTCCGGAACCCCCACCGCATTCACAGGATAAAACCGAAACTTTACTTCTCCAATCACGGAGTCATAGGGAACGAATCCAAAGATTCTGCTGTCTTTGCTGTTTAAGCGGTTATCTCCCATAACAAAGAGCATGTCTTTTGGTACTTTTGTTTTTCCAGTGATTTCTTCGAGGGTGAAATCAAAGGTTAATTCTTCTAATGTATTATTTTCTTTATTTTCACTCAAATACTCTTCTGGATATTCTTTGCCATTGATAGAAAGCACATCATCTTCCATCTTAATAGAATCTCCAGGTAGACCTATTACTCTCTTAATATAGTGTTCTCCTTCAAGGTCTGGAGCATCAAACACAATGATATCAAAGCGCTGTATTCCTGATGTTTTACTCACTATCACCCGATCCGCATCATGAAAGGTAGGAGACATTGATTCCCCAAATACAGACGTTGGAGTAAAGATAAATTGTCGACAAATGAAAACAATGATAATCGCAAGCGCTAATGTTTTCACCCAAGAAAGAATTTCCTTTTTTGTACTAGCTTTCATTCTTGATCTTCACCTCATATTTCTATTTTCTACAAAAAACACTTCCAATTTTAAACAGTTTTTCACCACTTAAATCATACCACATTTCTGAAAAGCATTTCCCACCCTTTCCCTTAAAAGAAAAGGTTGTTTTTCCATTCATTTTTACCTTTAAACATCATATAATAAAATTTGTCTGTTAGAAACTGTTAGGAGTTGAACAAATTGGAAAATAATAAAAATCTTGTCCATAAGCATGAAGAAACGCTATTTATTATTTGTATTATCGTCAGTGTTTTTATGGCATTATACTTACTTCTTTCGATCATTGGCGTTTTTATTGTATTAGCGATTGGGCTATTATCATTATTCTCACATGCCCTATCTATGGCACACATCCAATTAAACGGGGTGAGATTAAGAGAAAATCAGTTTCCCGAGCTTCACAGCAAGGTTATTACTCTTTGTCAAAAGATGAATTTAGATAAAATACCTGAAGTGTATGTGATTGAATCTGGTGGACTTTTAAATGCATTTGCTACAAAAGTTCTAGCATTATTCGGGAAAAACATGGTTGTGCTATATTCTGATTTCATTGATATTGCAGACGATTCAGAGGACTTCGATATTGATTACATCATCGCTCACGAGTTAGCTCACATTAAAAGAAATCATATCGCTAAAAGTATCCTACTCTCATTATCTATGTGGGTACCATTCTTAGGCACAAGTTATTCAAGAATGGCAGAATATACATGTGACCGCATGGCAGCTTATTATACAGAAAAACCGGAAAATGCTATAAACGGTCTTTTAGTTCTAGCTGCTGGTAGAAGGCTTTATAACAAAGTTAATATTCAAGAATATTTAACGCAATACAACGAAAAACGGGGGATTTTTGCTATTTTAACTGAGCTACTATCAACACACCCTCCTATTCCAAAGCGAATTCATGAGATTGAACGTTTCACATACGGAGAACCTTCCGTACAGCTTAAAAGCAGAACAAAGAGAATTGTTCTGTTAATGTTCGTTATCTTTGTTGTTATTCCTACAATTTTCATTGGTATTGGTGTAGGAACAGCAGTTGTTCTATCACAATTTGGCAGCAAGTTAGAAGAATTTTTCATGGAAAGTGACTACGGGTATAGCTATGAGTATACTCCTTTAATGCAGGCTGTAATTGATGCTGATCAAGCAGAAGTGGAGGACCTTTTACAAAGTGGTGAAGACCCTAATGAGATAAATGAGTATGAAGAAAGTGTCCTAATGATTGCTGTTGATAATAATCGTGGAGACCTTATTCCCTTACTCGTAGAATATGGAGCAGATCCTAACTGGCAAGATAGCTGGGGATGGACGGCATTAATGACTGCTGTTTATGACGAGGATACTGCTTCTATTAAAAGATTATTAGATGCAGGTGCAGATCCTACTCTTACTGATTCTGAGGGGATATCCGCTGTTGATCATGCTTATGATATTGGGAATGATGAGATTATTGAGTTGTTGAATTAAGGGGACAGGTTCCTTGTCCCATTTTATAAAGTGAAAATTTTACCCCGTCTAGTTGACGGGGTTATTTTTGTTACATTAATTTCACTAATGTTCATTTTCAATAGGATCATTTTGTAAAGTTACAACTAATCTTTCCCTTTTACATCCTCCGTAATCGGTGGATAAAGCTTTCTTCCAAACACCGAAAACTAAACTCTATTCTTAATTATCTTTACCTTTATCACCGTTTGTATTTTTATTATCAGCTTTTTGCTTATTTTCGTTCGCTTTCTGTTGAGCTTCTTGTTTTTTCTCATTAGCTTTTTGTTGGTTTTCAGCTTTTTTCACGGAAGCTTCTTGCTTTTGTTCGTTAGCTTTTTGCTTATTTTCTGCTTTTTTCACTTGTGTTTCCTGCTTATTCTCGTTCGCTACTTCTTTAGTTTGAGCAGGCTTTTCTTCTTTCGGTTGCTTTTCAACAACTGATGTTGTAGTCACAGTACTCACAGGCTGTACGGCAGTTGTTTCTTCTTCAGTAGCGTTCTCTTCTTCTACCGTTTCTTCATTCAAATCTACTGGTTGTTCAGCATCCGCAATGTTCTCTTCTGTTTGCTCTTCTGCAACTACTTCTTCTGCTTCTTCACTCTTTTCACTATCTTCAAGGCCAAATTTAGCCGCTTTTTCCTCAAGCTTTGCTAGTTTTTTATCTAGTTTAGCAAATGATTTTTGGATATTTTTCATTAATGCCTTTTGTGCTGTAGGGTTTTTCACTTGAGATAATGCTTTTGCTAATGAGTCAATGTTATTTGCAAGCTTAACTTCAACCTCATCTTCAGTTTCTTCTAGACTTTCATCGGCATTTTCTGCTGCCACTGCTTCTTGTGTATCTGTTGCTTCAACAATATCCTCTGCAGATTCTGTTGTATCAACCGCTGCTTCTTCAGTTTCTATAGTGTCGCCCGCTACCTCTTCCGATTCAGCTAAGTGATTAGCTGCTTCCTCTTGAGTAGCAATTGCTGCATTAAGTAGTTCTTCTGCTTCTTCACTTTTACCTTCAGCTATTAATTTATTGGCTTCTGCAATACGTTCTGCTGCAAAATCTGCTAATAGGCGAGCTTCTTCATAGTCGTCAAATGTTATAGCAAGTCTTATTTTTTCCATCATCGTCTTTACAAAATAAAAGAAATCTCCCGGAACTAATGAAGGCTCTTCTTCTTGAATTTCTTTTTCAGTGGTTTCAGTGTCAGTAGCAGTATTCTCTTCTACTTCTTCTTCAATTGTTTCGATGTCGATAGCAGTACCCTTTTCTACTTCTTCCTGAGTTGTTTCAGTTTCGGCAGCAGTATTCTCTTCGTTTTCATCTATAGCTGCTTCTTCATTTTCTACTACATTTTCTTCTGTTGTAGTATCTTCACTAGTTGACGTTTCGTCACCTACTGTGATTGTTTCTTCTGTTACAGCTGAATCTTGCTGATCTTCCACACCTTCAGTTGCTAATGCGGCTGGTGTTATTAATGAAAAGATAAGTGCTGACGCGATTGGCCCGCAGACCAGAAATTTCTTAAACTTCTTGTACTCCATGTAATTTTCTCCCCCTAAAATGATAGTAAAATAAATCATTCGGTGAGAGCTGATAAGTATCTGTCCGTATCTAGAAGAAAAAACGGAGCATAGGGACTGTTATCTTATTCCATATGAAAGAGTCTATATAGTTTTCCAAAAAGATATGGGTACCTAGCCTCATTTTGAGATAAGTCTACATAGTTTTTTTCTAAAAAAAGCCCATACGAGATTTCTCTCGCATGAGCTTTCATCATCATAATATTCATAACGGGGAACACGGGACCTGTCCCTGTTCATCCTGGGACGAGGAACCTGTCCCCATGTCCCTTCCCTAAAACAACATCCCAGCGATCGCAGCACTTAAAAGTGATGCCAATGCTCCGGCGATAACACAGCGCACGCCTAGTTTAGCAATGTCTGGACGTCTGCTTGGGGCAAGACCACCTAAGCCACCTAGAAGAATTGCAAGTGATCCGAAGTTTGCAAATCCACATAAAGCAAAGCTAATAACAATGTTTGTTTTATCTGATAAATTAGCCATTTCAGGTGTGAATGCAGCATATGCTACAAATTCGTTTAAGACAATTTTTTGTCCGATAAAGCTACCAGCTTGAAGTGCCTCTGCCCAAGGTACACCAATCATAAATGCAATTGGAGCAAAAACCCAGCCTAGTATCATTTCTAACGAAAGTGATTCGAATCCGAACCAGCCACCTACTCCACCTAACATTCCGTTAACTAATGCAATTAACGCAATAAATGCAAGTAACATCGCACCAACATTTAGAGCTAGTCCTAATCCGTCAGATGCTCCGCGAGCTGCAGCATCAATAACATTTGCTGGTTCGTCCTCTTTATCATCAACTTCTTCAGATAGAGCTGATTCAGCTGTTGCAGCAGTTTGTGCTTCTACTGCATGTTTCGTTTCAGGAATCATGATTTTTGCCATGATTAAACCTGCAGGAGCTGCCATAAAGCTTGCTGCTAAAAGATATTCAAGTGGTACACCCATTAATGAATATCCAATTAGTACTGAACCTGCAACAGATGCAAGGCCACCTGTCATAACAGCAAAAAGCTCTGATTGAGTCATTTTTGCAATATATGGACGAATGACTAATGGCGCTTCTGTTTGTCCAACGAAAATATTTGCTGCCGCTGACATTGATTCTGATTTACTTGTTCCTAATAACTTTGAAAGTCCACCACCAATGATCTTAACAATCCACTGCATAATTCCAACATAGTAAAGAACTGAAATTAGCGAAGAGAAGAAAATGATAACTGTCAAAACTTGAAAAGCAAAAATAAATCCGATCCCTTCATTTCCTATTAAACCACCAAATAAGAATGTTACACCTTCATTTGTGTAGCTCGTAATATCTTGTATCTTCGTAGATAACCAGTTAAGAGCTTTTTGCCCTAGTTCCCATTTCAAAACAATGAAAGCAAATAAAATTTGAATAGCAAGTCCACCTAAGACCGTACGATAGTTAATCGCTTTCTTATTGTTTGAGAATAAAAATGCAATTCCTAAAATAAAAACAATGCCCATAACTCCCCAAAGAAAATTCATTATGGATCCCCCCATATTATTAATTTAAATAAAACTGTAATCCCTTTCATTTCACAATATGTCAGATGTCCTACCTCTATTAATTCCATAAAGTTACCACTCAGTTGGTAACCGCATACATAGAATACTATATTCGGATGTTGTTTGTCAAATGGGTGCCTGTCACTTCCCGAATTTTGTCGATAAGTGACAGGCACCACCCGAAATATGTCGATTCCCAAACCCTCAGTGGAATAATACCTCCATTTAAATTATTATATTTAGTAGATAGTATGTACGAAAATGTGGTTTGTTATAGGAGGATTTATGTTACAGAAGTTTGGTTTTTCACAATATGAAAGTAGTGTTTATGAAGTTCTAGTATCTAGTGAGGAACCGATGGATGCTACTAGCATCGTTAAATATTCAGGTGTTCCAAAATCAAAGGTCTATGAAGTGATCTCACGCATGATCGAAAAAGGGATGATACTAGATTCTGTTTCAGAAAACAAAAAGTATTATACCGCGTTGCCATTATCACTTGCAATCGAAAAATTAAATACAGAATTTCAAAAAGATTTAAAACAACTAGAAAACATCAATTTTCAAAAAAAGTCATATTATGATGAACATGTTTGGAGTTTGAAGGTTGATACCTCCATTCGGGCACAAAGCAAACAGCTTGTTCAAGACGCGAAGAACTCTATTCGAATTTCAACATGGAATGAAGACCTTGAAGAGTATTTACCACTATTAATTGAAAAGGAAAAACAGGGACTAGATGTCGAGGTACTTGTAGTCGGCAGCATTGACACACCTCTATCCAATATTCATGCCCTTATTCCAGCAACTGAACACCAGTCACTCGAACACTTTCGCTTAATTATTGTAGATGAAAAAGAAGTGATTTTCGCTGGTATGGAAGAGAATGCCTGGCAGGCCTTAAAAACCATGTCCAAACCATTTATTAAGATTTTTACAGAATTCTTCTACCATGATCTTGCACTAGCAAAAATTAATGAAAAGCATTATGATTTGCTAATGAGTGATCCTGATATTAAAAATACCCTAATGAAATTAAGGTATTAACAAGGAAAAAAACCACTCCAGAGTGGTTTTTTCTCCTAATGCAAAAGTAAAGCTGAAGCAACAACATTCAACAGAAACAGAGTTGAAATCACATAAATTAGAGGTGAAACCTGCCTCCATTTCCCAATGGCGATTTTCACAATCGGATACACAATAAAGCCGAATGCCAATCCATCCGCAATGCTCGATGTCATAGGGATACATATAATAATTAAAAACGCAGGAAATCCCTCTGAAAGATCATGAAATGGGATGTCTTTCACTGACGACATCATAAGCGCCCCTATTAAAATCAACACAGGTGCCACGGCGTTTCCAGGGATTAGTTGAATCAAAGGCATAGCAAAGATTGATAACCCAAACAAAATAGCTGCCACAAAAGCAGGTATCCCCGTTCTTCCGCCTTCAGAAATTCCTGCCGCACTCTCAGCAGATGCAATTGTTGGGCTTGTCCCAACTACCCCTGAAGCTATTGTTGAAATCGCAACAGCTTTGTAAGCACGAGGAAATTTCTTCATATCAGGCAGCATTCCGCTAAGTAGCCCCATATTTTCAAATAAAACAATCATTGTCATTGAAAAAACAGCGATCCAAAATGGAATTTGTAATAGATTCAGTTCGCTTAATTGAAATAAATTATTATTCGTTGTTTGGAAGTCCACGATACTACTATGATTTCCATCAGCAAGTGCAATTGTCATCACACTAGTCACAACAATTCCAATTAATAAACTACCTTTTACATTCCGAATAAATAGAATTAAAGTGATGATAATTCCTACGATTGTAGAGACTGTCACTGGACTATTCAACTGCCCAAGTGCCAACATGGTTGTCTCACTAGATTGGATGATTCCACCTTTTTGTAAACCTATAAAAGTTAAGAATAGTCCTATTCCAACGGTAATTCCATGCTTTAAAGAAGTCGGAACCGATTCTAGTATTTTATGTCCATACGACGACATGCTAACAAGAAAGAAAAATAATCCTGACAAGACGATTACCAACATCCCTTGTTGAACGGAAAGCCCTAGTGATTGAACCATCGTGTAGCTAAAAAAAGCATTAACTCCCATACCAGGAATCATAATAATTGGAGCATTCACCCATAAAGCCATTAGTAAACATCCTATAACGGAGGCTACAATGGTGGCAATGACCGATGCACCTAAAGGAATTCCGGCATCTTTTAAAATTAAAGGATTTGCCAATATGATATAAGCACATGTGAAAAATGACGTAAAACCTGCCATAACCTCCGTTTTAATGGTGGTCTTATTTTCTGCAAGCTGAAAGTGTTGATTTATTCGTTGAAGCATCATTCATTCCCCCGTCTACAGCTCGCTGACAATTTCTTTTACTAGCAATAAAAATTGAGCTTTAATGTTCTCGGTTGTTTCCATGACCTCTTCATGTGTTAAAGAAACTTTGGAAATACCAGCTGCCATATTACTTATACATGAAATACCAAGCACCTCTAACTCAGCATGTCTAGCCACGATTACCTCTGGAACTGTTGACATTCCAACGGCGTCTGCACCTAAAACACTTAAAAGCTTGATCTCAGCTGGTGTTTCATAGCTAGGTCCAAGCATACCAGCATACACACCTTCTACCAGCTTTATATTTGTTCTTTCCGCAACAGTTTTTGCTAATTGCCTTAATCCTTTTGAATAGGCCTCAGACATATCCGGGAACCTTACGCCATCTTCATTTGGACCGATTAACGGATTTTGAGAGGTCATATTTATATGATCGTTAATGATCATTAAATCACCAGGTTTAAAATTAGGATTAATTCCTCCAGCAGCATTTGTCACAAGAAGCTGTGTAACCCCAAGTGCTTTCATGATCCGAATTGGATATGTAACAGAGTCAAGAGAATGACCTTCATAAAAATGAAAACGCCCTTGCATGGCAATGACTTTTTTCCCTTTCAATTCTCCGATCACTAAACGACCTTGATGACCTGACACAGTTGACACAGGAAAATGTGGGATTTCATCATAGTTAATATAGGTTGCATTTTCAATTTCTTCTGCCAGTACTCCAAGTCCAGATCCTAAAACTAGTCCCACTGTTGGGGCAAACTTAATTTTTGATTCGATATATTCCTTTGTTTCTTGAATTCTTTCACTATTTTTCATTGTTTTCTCCCTTCAGGTTAGCTAATAAGTTCTCTTTTTAACCGATTTGCTTCTGCTATTATTTTTTCTTCATCAATCGTTAAGCAGCTTCCCTCTTTCACGACTTGTTTGCCGTCAATATACACATCACAAACATCGCTTCCCTTAGCTGCGTATACTAAATGCGAATATGCCTCACTAACTGGTTGTAAATGGGCTTTGTCATAAGGATCAATCGTGATAAAGTCAGCTTTTTTTCCAACTTCTAAGGAACCTGTATGCTTCATTCCAATCGCTTCTGCTCCGATTCTTGTCGCTAAAGCTAATGTTTTCTCAGCAGGTAGCTTCGTTGCATCTTTATACATTCCTTTTTGAAGTAAAGCAGCCACTCTCATTTCCTCAAACATATCCAAGTTGTTGTTGGAAGCCGCACTATCAGTCGCAATTCCCACTTTGATATCTTTTTCTAGCAGACTAACAATATCCGCAATCCCTGATCCTAGCTTCAAATTACTCATTGGATTATGAGCAACTCTTACATCATATTCTTTTAAAATGTCTCTTTCCTCATCATTAAGGACCACTCCATGTGCCATTACAGTTGGCTGATTAAATATCCCCAAGCCTCGAAGATATTCAACAGGACGAGCTCCGTATCGTTTTTCAATATCCAAAATTTCATAATCTGTTTCAGATACATGAATGTGGATCATTAACTCGTTTTCTGTGGCAATCCTAAGGCTTTCTGATAGAGCATCTGTTGTACACGAATAAGGACTGTGCGGTGAAACCATTGTCGTAAACCGTCCATCTGCGACAGTTTTGTATGTTTTAGCAAAACGCTCGGCTTCTACTAAATTGCTTTTTTGATCTTCAGGGGAGCCCATGCTAAAGATTGTATGAGAAAAAGCGCCTCGAATCCCTGTATTCACTATGGATTCCATTACCACATCAGAATCAATTCCATTCGGGTTAAACATATCCGAGAATGTTGTCGTCCCTGATTTTAGCATTTCTAGAATCCCAAGCTGAGCACTGACAGAAGCAATCTCAGTCGTATACCGCTGTTCAAGCGGCCATATTCTCGTCTCCAACCACGGCTTTAGCAGCATATCATCACCACTACCGCGCAAAAGAGTCATTAAAATATGTGAATGCGCATTAACAAGGCCCGGAAGAACCCATTTTCCTTTTAGGTCAATGACTTGGTCAACATCAGCTAATTCCTGTTTACCTTTACCTATATAGGTAATTCGCTGATCTTCGGTAATCATCATGCCATTTTCATAGACTTGGTTATCATGATCTAAAGAAAAGAATGTGGCATTAATATAAGCTGTTTTCATTCTATTGAAAATCCTCCTTCTTTGGTTTATTTATTGTATCCGCTTCCTAAAACAATTAGGTTACCACTATAAAGGTAACCTGTTTACAATGTTAATAGATTACACGGTAAGTGCACTCGTTGTCAAGGGGACAGGTACCTTGTCCCGGTCCTTGAAATTGGGACAGAGGGACAGGTTTTCTGTCCCTCATCTCGGAACGGTGGTGATTAAAGAACCTATAAAAACAAAAAAGCCCACACGAGATTTCTCTCATATAAGCTTTTTCTTCATTTTTATAGATCTAAAGATGTGAGTGGGACGAGGAACCCTAGTCACACGTCTCTTATGGTCCGAATTTATTCCTGCTGCAAAGCTAATTTAGAACTAAGAGCCTGAATTTGTGACTTTTAAAACGAAAAAGCAGCAAAATTAGCAAGAAAACGACGATCAAAAGGGTTCTCCGCATAAAGCAGACAGGTTTATCTTCGATTTTTGGCATTTTATCAACGATAAACAGACATTTATCTTCGGTTATTTAGCTTTTATCTTCGATTAGACAATTTCCGACAAACCCCACACATCATTCAAGTTTTCTAGTATGCAAAAAAAAGCCCATGCAAGACTTCTCTCATATGACCCTTCTTCATCTTCCTATTATAGGATCTAAAAACGTGAGTGGGCCGTGGTGCCTGTCCCCTCGTCCCACCCACGGCCCCCGCTTTAAAACTAGAAAAACTAGAATATTATGTCATAATCGACTTTTTTAAATTCAAAAAGGATTTTTCACCTTTATATATCCTTATTGTGTCCGATATATAAACTAATATAATTCACACAAAAGGAGCAGCTTATGAAAATCAAACACAAATTGCTTATAGCTTTTGCCCTTATTCTTCTCATTCCTTCGCTTACTGTAGGTCTGTTATCATACAACAGTGCAAAAAAAGAGATTAGAGAGGAACTTTTAGCAACAGCAAAAGAAAATATTATTCTTTTAAATTCTAATATCAACAATACGATTGGACCGAAGATTCACGATGCTAGCTTTTTCTCTGAACAAATTAAATCAGAGATGTATGGAGATGGTAGTGAAAATTCAGTTGTTGCTCAGAAGCTTAATCAATATATTGGTCTTCATCCTGAGGTGCAGGCTGTCTATATTGGTACAGTTGATGGAAAAATGATCACTTCTCCTAAACTAGAATTACCAAGTGATTATGATCCTCGTGACCGTCCTTGGTATCAAGACGCAGTGGAAAACAAGCAGGAAGTCGCAATTACTAGCCCTTATAAAGATGCAAGCTCTGGTGAAATGGTTGTGACCATTACAAAGTTCCTTAGTGACGGTTCAGGTGTAGTTGGAATTGATTTGAGTATCAGCAGGCTAGAAGAAACGGTTAAAGAATTAGTGATTGGTCAGAAAGGTTATGCGGTTTTACTGGATCCTAAGCAGAATTTCATTGTTCATCCTAATAACGAAACTGGAGAACCAGCGAAAGAAGAACATTATAGTGAGCTTTATAAAAAGGAATCTGGAAGTTTTAGTTATGTTTTAAATAACGAGGACAAAGAATTGCATTTTGAGACGAACAAAGTAACAGGCTGGAAAGTAGCAGGTACATTCTTTACGAAGGAAATCAGTGATTCTGCACAGCCAATATTGATTACCACAAGTATTGTCTTGGGCATTGCCGTCATTTTAGGTGGAATTGCAGTCGTCATTATTGTTTCCTCTATCACAAGAAGATTAAGTGATTTGCAGAAAAAGGCCAAGAAAATTGACGAAGGTGACCTTACGGAATTTATTGAAATAACCTCAAAAGATGAGATCGGTCAATTAGCGGCTTCCTTTAGTAATATGCAGACTAGTTTACGTAATCTTTTAATTAAATTAGGAGAAAATTCTACTCAGTTAGCTTCTTCTTCAGAACAATTAACCGCTAGCGCTGAACAAACTAGTCAAGGCGTAGACCAAGTTTCTTCTGCCATTATCGAGGTAGCAAGTAGTGCTGAAAGCCAAACAACTACTATTGATCGTAATGTTGAGGCTTTAAGTGAGATTTCAAAGGGCTCCTCATTGATCGCGTCAAATACGATCGCAGTAACAGAGTTAACAAAAGCCACTACTTCTAAAGCTGAGGAAGGTGAAGTGTCTGTTTCAAATACTGTTGGTCAGATGAAATCTATTTCACAATCTGTAAACGAGTCAAATGAAATGATTCACTCTCTATCAAAACGCTCAAAAGAAATTGGTGTGATTCTTGAAGTAATAAAAGGGATTTCAGAGCAAACAAATCTATTAGCTTTAAATGCTTCAATTGAAGCAGCTAGAGCTGGAGATGCAGGAAAAGGCTTCGCCGTAGTTGCTGAAGAAGTTAAAAAGCTAGCCGCGCAATCTCAAGAATCTGCAAAACAAATTACTACCCTAATTAATGATATTCAGCACGATACGGATAACACCGTAACTATTATGGTAAAAGTAACCGATGATGTAAAAGAAGGACTTTCTGTATCAGAAGAAGCTATTCAAAAATTCAAGGATATTCTATCAAGTATGAGAGATATCTCGCCACAGATTGAATCTATTTCTTCAACAGCACAGCAAATGTCCGCTAGTCTCCAAGAAGTTGAGGCATCAACAAACGTAATTGCTGACTCTGCAAAAAGCAATGCCGCAACAGCTGAAGAAGTTGCCGCAACAACAGAGGAACAACTTGCTTCAATGGAGGAAATATCAAGTTCTGCGCGATCACTTTCCGTTATGGCAGAGGAATTGCAGGGGCTTATTAAGAGTTATAAATACTAGGAATGGGTTCCTTGGCACATTTATCATATAGAGATTTACAGAAATAATTTCAATTTGCTTTATATAGGGATCTTTCCTTTGAAAGATCCCTATTTTCATATAAGAAAGAATTTTATCTATACAAATGTTTTTACACCTAATAAGTTGTCATTTGAAAAACCTTTTGCACAATATACATCATGTATTTAAATACCGATAAACTGTTCTGATATTTTTCATACTCCACCGTGTAAGTGCCGTCTTCATTGGTCCAAATCCGATTGAAATAATCATCAACTCCCTTTATTAATTTGCTGTCTGTAGATGCTTTGATTTTTATACTTTCTTCTAAGTTATAGTCATCAAGATTGCGAGATGTATAATTGGTCGAGCCTCCTATCACAATTGATTCTTGTTGACTCTTTATGTAGATGAGCTTTGTGTGGTATTGCTCTTTATTGGTAGCGTACCAACGGATTTTAATATTTTCATAGTCAACATTCTGTAACTCTGCAGCAATAGGTAGATTCGGCAATCCAATTTTTTCTTGGCCAAAGGCATTTTGGTTAGGATCTAGGACGATGTTTATTTTTACTCTCCGTTTAGCTGCTTCCTCTATGCTAGTGATGATATCACGGTCTGCCAAGTAAAACATGCCGATCCATATTTCATCTTCCTTTTTTGCCTTTGTGATGGCTTCTACTACATGATTCTGGACCTTGCCTTCTGTTAGAATCTGAGCCTTGACCGGTAATTCTTCATTCCGTAAGGTGGTAGGTTGAATCATCTCATCTAATTCTGCCTCTGTAGGAAATGCCTTTAAATTACCGCCCGAAAATTCAGCGATTGCTTTCTCCGCTTTTACCATATCCTTTAGGATTTCACCTTTTACTTTAAAGGCAATGTTGGAATGAAATCCGCTAGCATCATGAGGATTGGCAGATAGAATGAACCCAGCATCTTCTGAGATGACCACTTTTCTATGGTTTGCTTTGACGTTCAATAATTTTAAATAAGAACGAGCAGTTACATTTGGTGCGGAGCTTTCCACTGGATTTGGAAGCCAGCCAGATCCACCTTGTCCAAACCACTTAAATGCTGCTCTCCAAATACCAGAATAAATCAGATTAGGATCACGTAGTTTGTCTAAGTCTGTATATACCACTTCAACTCCACTGTCCTTTAGTGGATCAATTTGCTGTGCTTTATGTGAGCCATATGTTGTATTAATTTCATCGGTAATAAAAATGACTTTTAGGTCAGGGTGCTTCTCTTTTTGTTTTTTAATAGATTTCATTAATTTTTCACTAAGCTTTGGGTATGGTCGTTTGTTGTCTGTATATCCATTCACAAGAAAAAGATCAATTATTAGAAAATGCTCGGCTTCTTCAATTGTTTTAAAAACTTCCTTGAAAATGGAGTGATCATGTACTTCTTTTCCTTCTTTTTGATAGGTGAGGTCATATAAAAACTCCACATCTTGTTGGGGAATTGTGTGTATTGTACCTTGATAGGAAATGCCGGGTGGAAGGGGTTTAATTCTGTGATAAATCATGATGGATGTTAGGATCATGACGATCATACCAATTATGATCATCTTTCTTTTTTTGTTCATTGGATTCCCTCACATTGTTTTTTCTTTCTATACCCGTTTTATTTGGTTGAGAATCCTCGGGGCAGAAATACAATTGTAGTTCTTGCTTGTCTCGATAAAGCAGCTTTCACAAATTCCCCTTCTCCTCTCACCATTTTTTAACTTCCTATTTTTAATTTCCATAACAAACCAACCACCTGTTGAATATAATGCTTAAAAAGGAGGAGGATCATCATGCTAATGGAGTTACTGATTTATATGATGATTGGGTTAGTCCTTTCACTTTATAGATATAGTGGTATTACTCAATTTAAGGCGATTTTAACCATCTTTTTTTGGCCTCTTGTTTTATTACATTCTTACGTTGAATTGGTTGAGAGAGTTAAATATAAAAATAGAAAACGTTAAGTGATTGGGACAAAGAACCTGTCCCACGGAGTGCAAGGGGACAGGTTCCCTGTCCCGTTTCAAAAGGGTTTTGTAGAAAGCAAAAAGCCCACGCAAGATTTCTCTCGCATGAGCTTTCTTCATCAACTTCTGGTTGGGACGAGGAACCTGTCCCCGCGGCCCCCCCCATGGAACCCCAAGTCCCTTTACTTAACCGCTCCATCCGAAATACCTTTAATAATATATTTCTGCAGAAACATATATACAATAATGATCGGGATAATGGCAATGACTAGTGCGGCTAGTGCCAGATGCCATTGCTTTGAGTATTCACCAAAGAAGTAGAACATTTTTAGAGGAATGGTGTACATTCCGTCTTTGTTGATAACTAAAGAAGGTAATAGATAATCATTCCAAAACCAGATGGCATTTAACACAATAACAGTAACTGTTGTTGGTTTTAGCATTGGTAGAATGATATAACGATAAACTTGGAATCTATTGCAGCCATCAATTATTGCGGCCTCGTCTAGTGCCTGTGGTATTCCTCTTAGTGCACCAAAGTATAAAAAGACGGCGAGACTTGAGCCTAATCCTAAATACATGACCATTAACCCTGCTCGATTTAACATGTCTATTGCACCGAAAATAGATACGAGCGGAATCATGATTGATTGGAACGGAATCAGCATACAGATTGCAAAGAGAAAGTAGATTGCTGAACTCATTTTTCCTTTTCTACGTGATAGAGCATACGCAGCCATTGACGTACAAATACAGATTAAAATGATACTTAACGTTGTAATTACAAGTGAGTTAAAGAAACTTTGAATAAATTCTAGAGCAACAAATGCCTCTGGATAGTTTTCAAATGTTGCCTTAGTAGGGAATCCGAGAGTGTTGACGAAAATCTCTGATTTTGTTTTGAACGAGTTCACAATGACTAAGTAAAATGGATAAAACCAGAAGATCGACAGGACAAGCCCAAGCAAAATGAATCCATATGTTTTAGCTTTGTTTTGTGCAATCATAAGTCAGTCTCCCTTTTTCTCGTCATATATAGCTGAATGACTGATATGACAGTAATAATCAGTAGAAAGATAATCGCTTTTGCTTGTGCATAGCCCATTTGTTGAACTTTGAAGGCACTGTCGTAAATATTCATCGTTGCCATTTGTGTCGAGCTGAAGGGTCCTCCAGCTGTTAACGCCATGTTTTGATCGTACACTTTAAATGCATTTGATAATGATAAAAATAAACTAACCGTAAATGCTGGTGCCAGCAACGGGAATTTAATTTTCCAGAATCTTTGCCAAACATTCGCACCATCAATTGTTGAGGCTTCAATTAACTCATCTGGGATATTATTCAAAAACGAAATGTAAATAATCATGATATAACCGCTCATTTGCCAGATAAATAGAATCACTAATCCCCAAAAGCCTGTTTCTGTATTTGACAACCAGCCTTTAAAAAATTCTAGGCCAGTTAAGTCAGCAATTCCTTCAAAAGCCTTTAGAAAGATAAACTGCCAAATGAAACCTAAAATAATACCACCGATTAAGTTCGGCATAAAAAAGATTGTTCGGAAAACCGTATTAAATTTCCCCATCTTTTGTGTAACAAATAAAGCTAAAAGTAATCCTATAATATTGATTCCAATAACAGAAGCAACGGAAAATCCACCAGTGAATAGGAGGCTATAAAGAAATTGGTCATCCTTGAATAAATTTATATAATTGTCCAAGCCAACAAATTCTGTTACTTCAAATCCGTTATATTCTGTAAAAGAATAATAAACACCTTGGGAATGATTAAAACCATTGCTAATGCTAACAAACATGGTGCTAAAAAGATCCAATAGGTACTATTCCTCATTTTCATCTTGCTCACATCCCTTAAGAAAAAATAGTGAATGGAGGCAGATCAACATCTATACCTCCACTCAGTATTAGAAATTAGCGCATTTCTGTAAACTTAGAGCCTGTTGTCGCTGTGAAGTCATCCCAAGAGATATCGCCATTTAGGTATTTTTGATACTCTGGGAAAAAGGCTGTTGAACCGAAACCGTTTGGATATTGGTTGTGTGCCCAAACTCTTGCTTTCTCATCTAATAGCATTTGATAAACTTCTTTTGATACAGGATCTGAAATACTTGCGATATCATATCCATCATGTGCAGGGATGTATTTAAACTCCTCAACGATTTGTTGTTTTCCATAATCAGACGTGTACATCCAGTCAATAAAATCCTTAGATGTTTCTACAACTTTTTCATCTTTTTCTTTATTAATCCCCCAGAACCAAGAAGGTCCAGCACTAATAAATCCTTCATCATCACCAGAAACATATAGTGGTAAAATGCCTAGCTTTTCTTGTGAAAACGTTGGGTCAATACTATCTAGTGAAGGAACAATCCAGTTTCCTTGGTGAATAATCGCCACTTTATCATTAATAAATAGCTCTTCCACACTCTTACTATAATCTAATGATAAAATAGGCTGAACATTATATTGATTCACTAAATCTGTATACTCTTTCATACGGTCACCGTATTTATAAGTAAGCTCAGTTGCTTCATATGCAACATTTAAATCATTTTCAAATTCAGGTGCTGAAAAATGATTTGAAAACTGACTCGTTACCCAATCTTCTTTTCCGCTAAAGCCAAATACAGCTTCTAAGCCAAGCTCTTCTTTTTTACTATCAATTGTCTCAACCGCTTTAACAAAATCATCATAACTAGCAATTGATGCAGGATCTACTCCAGCAGATTTAAATATTTCTTTATTAATCATCCAACCAAATCCCTCAATATTTAACGGTATACCATATGGTGTCCCGTCAATCGTTGAGCCTTGTAACGTTCCATCAATTGCCGTTTTAGCTGATTCCATATCAGAGACATCTAAAAGATATTTTTGATATTTTTCTGCATCTGATAATCCACCTAATAAAAAGATCGCTGGTTCTTCATTTGAAGAGAATTTTGCTTGTAGAGCTGATGCCGCGTCCTGCCCACCACCTACTGTTGTTAGGCGAATGTCTACGTTTTCATTTTCACTCTCGTATTTCTCAATCATCGATTCTAACTGATCTTTTGTTTCTACTTTTATGTTAAAAACATCAACGACTACATCTCCGCCGCCTTCACCACCGCTGCTATTTGATGAACATCCAACTAATAATCCAGATAATAAAAGAGCTGTACCTAATCCTTTAATCACATTCTTTTTCATAGCCTACATTACCCCCAAATTTTTATTGGAGAGTGATCGTTATATCACTCTCCATGTATTACTACAGAATAATTTCTAGCTTTTGTGATCCTTGAAGATTGATTTTCACTCCATTGAAACTTGTTTCAATTTCTCCAACTGAAGCGGAAGAAATAGATTCACAGTTTGTAAGGAGAATCGAATACGTAAGATCTGCCATATTTGTTTCAATGAAGATTTTGTTATCCTGTTTTACAGCTTGTATTTCACCCTTTTTGTTGCCATTTAAATCTGTAACAAAAGAAGAAGTATTCTGACCATTTTTTAGTTGATAAACTTCGAAAGTAACATTCTCAGCAAACTCATAGTCCGGACGATTGCTTTCCTGACCAATTGGCAAGATTGTATTTTCTCTTATATACAATGGTAGACTTAGATAATCATAGGTCTCTTTTATCCAAGAACCACCCTCCACTACTTCTTTTGTTAGGTAGTGCGTCCATTTACCTTGTGGTAAGTAACAAGTGCCCACACCCTGTTCATTCATAATTGGGGCTACCAGCAAGCTACTTCCTAACATATATTGTCGATCAAGTACGTGGGAATTCTGATCCTCAGGGAACTCCAATACCATTGGTCGCAAAACAGGTACTCCTGATTGGGTGTTTTCAACAGATGAGCTATATAAGTAAGGCATTAAACGATTTTTAAGTTTTGAAAAATGCTTTGTAACCTCAACTGCTTCTTCATCAAATAGCCACGGTACCCGGTACGATGAGCTACCATGTAAACGGCTATGTGTTGATAATAAACCGAAAGCCGTCCAACGCTTAAATAAATCAGGTGTTGCAGTATTTTCAAAACCACCAATATCATGACTCCAATAGCCAAATCCTGAGAGTGCTAGTGATAAGCCTCCACGTAAACTTTCGGCCATTGATTCGTACGTTGCATTACAATCGCCACCCCAGTGTACCGGGAATTTTTGGCCACCAACTGAAGCAGATCTTGCAAACACAACAGCCTCTTGCTTCCCTTTTTCTTGCTCTAGTAAATCAAAAACAACTTTATTGTAAAGATAAGCATAATAATTGTGCATACGGTGTGGATCTGAGCCATCATGATACACAACATCCGTTGGAATTCTCTCGCCAAAATCTGTTTTAAAGCAGTCAACGCCCATATCAAGGAGTGCTTTTAATTTTGAGCAGTACCAGTCACTTGCAGCTGGATTTGTAAAATCAACCACACCCATGCCTGCCTGCCATAAATCCCACTGCCAGACATCTCCGTTTGGTTTCTTCAATAAATATCCTTTTTCAGCTGCTTCATCAAAAAGCTTAGACTTTTCAGCAATATAAGGATTAATCCAAACGCAAATCTTCAAGCCCTTATCTTTTAATCTTTGTAACATCGCTTCTGGTTCTGGAAAGGCATCCCGATCCCATTCGAAATTACTCCACTCAAATTCTTTCATCCAAAAACAATCAAAATGGAAAACACTTAGTGGAATATCACGTTCAGCCATTCCATCGATAAAATGGTTCACCGTTTCTTCGTTATAATCGGTTGTAAAGGATGTAGTTAACCATAACCCATATGACCAAGCTGGAGGTAAGGCCGGCTTGCCAGTTAACACTGTATAGTTACTTAATACCTCTTTCGGAGAAGCTCCACCGATGATGTAATACTCAATACTTTCGCCTTCTACGCTAAACTGTGTTTTCGATACCGCTTCTGATCCAATCTCAAAGCTTACATTTTCGGGATGATTCACCAATACCCCATATCCTTGATTACTTAAGTAAAACGGGATATTTTTGTATGCTTGTTCTGAGCTTGTTCCTCCATCTTCATTCCAAATGTCAACAGTTTGACCATTTTTCACAAACGGAGTAAAACGTTCACCAAGTCCATAAATATATTCCCCAACCCCAAGGTTTAACTGACTACGCATATAGCTTTGTTTTTGAGGTCCGGTAATCCAAGCTACTCCTTTGGAATCAATTGAGGTTAATACTCGATCACCTTGAGAGAATGTGATTTTAAAAGGCTGATAGTTTATGTTTGCGCTTACATTACCACTTGCAAAGCTGGCGCCGTTTTCATCTTCATGAAGCTCTAGCGCTACTAATTCTTCTTTCACGTCAAAGTTTGGTGTTTTATTCTTAGTTCCTTTGTGATGCCAAGCTTTTACTTTTATCACATTTTCAAGTGGTGATGATAGTTGAATCGTGAGTGAAGGTAGATTTAACGTATCACCTCTGTGCTGAATATCTTTGCACGGTCCATATAAAGTTACCATTTTCTCATCTATTGCAAGATCTCTTACATTACGGGGATGTTGGATCTCAAACCCTTCCCTCGTTAGCCAAAAACCATCTGTAAATTTCATAGAAACACCCCTAACTGCAGCTTCTCTTCCTTTATTTCGCTGTAGGTCATTAATCCTACTTACAAATATAATTATATTGATAAAAATCAGGTAATTCTTGTACAATTAAAACAAGAAGTAGCACAATTCTGATATTTTTAGAAGGTGATAGCAATGAATAAACACAACTTACTTGAAGATCGAGTACATGGGGATTCATTATTTCCACTTCGGGTATACATGGTTGACTACTTAGACGGTCAAGTCATTATTAATATGCATTGGCATCCTGAGTTGGAGTTTATTTATGTTGAGGAAGGTCAAATCAATTTACAAATTGGAACTAGAAAGCATCGCTTAAGTGCTGGTAGTGCTTGTTTAATTCCAAGCGAACAATTACACGGGGCGTATCCTTGTGATGATCAACCATTCAAAATCCATGCAATTGTTTTTCATATTAATTTAATTAGAAGCTTTGGTTATGACTTAATTGAAAGTAACTACATCCAATTTATAAAAAACTTCTCAATGTTTCATTCACTGATCATCAAACCTAACACAACAGATGAAAAAAACATGCTAAAATCAATCGTCAACATCATCGAGGCATATTCAACAAAAGACGCAAGCTATGAACTAAAAATAAAAGGTTACTTGTTTTTATTATTTGCAGATATATTAAGAAAACAAGCCTGGATTCATAACGAAGAAGTAACCGAAAAAGACTTAACAAAAACAGAACTATTAAAAAAAGTTCTGCAATATATTGACCAAAACTACAAACAAAAGCTAACCGTCATGGACCTAGCCTCACAAGTTCAAATGAGCGAAGGCCACTTTAGCCGATTTTTCAAATCACTAGTCCGTATGACACCAATGGAATACATTAACACAATTAGAATCAGCAAAGCCTGCACCCTCCTACAAAAATCCGACCGAAAAATCCTAGACATCGCCATGGACGTAGGCTTTCAAAATCATAGTTACTTTATTCGGTTATTTAAGAAGCAGAAGGGGTGCACACCTGGGGAGTATAAGGGGACAGGTTCCTTGTCCCACTCTTAAGGGGGGGCCGGAGGGACAGGTCCCCTGTCCCGTTTAAAAGAGTTTTCTAGAAAGCAAAAAGCCCACGCAAGATTTCTCTAGCATGAGCTTTCTTCAACAACTTTTGGTAGGGACATGGGACCTGTCCCCCCTACAACCTAAACTTCTGAATAACCCCTTGCAGTTCCTGCGCCATCTTACTCAGTGATTCTGCTGATCCGGCAATTTCATCCATTGAAGCACTTTGTTCTTCTGCAGCAGCTGCTACTTGTTGAGTGTTGGAGGATGATTGCTCTGATATGTGGGCCACTTCTTCCACAATTCCTACTACATTTTGCGACCTTGAATTTACTTCTTCTACAATCGTAGATACTTCCTGCGTTTGAGAGGTAACTTGTTCAATTAATTCCGCTATCCCATTGAAGGTCTCACCTGTTTGATGGACCATTTTAATTCCTTCCTCTACAACAGCAGTTCCTTCATTCATAGAATGTACAGCTTGAGTTGCCTCACTTTGAATAAGTCCGATAGAAGTTTGTATTTTCCCAGCAGCTTGACCTGACTGTTCAGCCAATTTGCGAACCTCATCGGCCACGATGGCAAATCCCTTCCCTTGTTCTCCGGCTCTAGCTGCCTCAATTGCTGCGTTAAGAGCTAATAAGTTTGTTTGACTAGCAAGCTCTGTTATGAAATAAACGATTTCATTGATTTCCTTTGTTTTTTCACCAAGACTATTCACAACTTTAGAGGTTGTTTTTACCTTATCCTTTACAAGCGTCATTTGCTCAATCGTTTGAGTCACAACTTGGCTTCCATTATTAGCAGATTCATTTGTTTGTACAGTAAGTTTAGCTACCTCTTGTATCGCACATGCAACCTGATTCATACCTTTTGAAATTTCTGTGACTGTATGGTTAGCATGACTTGTACTTAAAACCTGTTTCTCTGATCCGATTGCAACTTCTTGAATTGATGTTGAAATCTGCTCGGTAGCCTTCTGTGTCAGCTCAGAACTAGCCGTTAGCTCTTCAGAGGATGCTGCTACCTTTTCCGCAGAATCTCCAACTTGCTTAATTAACCCTTTTAAACTATCAACCATTCTATTAAAATTCTCTGCTAATTCACCAATTTCATCATTTGATTTAAAAAGCAGTGGCTCTACTGTTAAATCACCATTTGCCACACTTTTCGACCTTTCTGTGATGGCGATAACGGGTCTTGCCATGACTCCAGAAAACAGGGTAACGACAATAACTCCTATTATGATTGATGCCCCTAATGTAATTAATAAATTCATCAATACATGGTTTGCCCCTTGGTTAAAATCCATCGTATACGTACCAGCAGAAACAACCCAGCCCCAATGAGGATCTTGCTCTGCATAGGTAATTTTCGGTTCAACTTTGTCTGGATTATCAGGTAAAGCCCAATCGTATGTTGAAAAACCATTACCAGTTAACGCTTTTTCTACGATTAGTTTCCCAACCTTTGTTCCATTAGGGTCCTCTGAATCCCAGATATTTTCCCCTTCTTTACTAGGATGAGCAATTAATGACCCATCATCTGAAATCACAAAAACATATCCATGTTCACCCACATCAATATCCTTATTGATAGGTCTAGTTCCATCAGCCCCTTTTTCTCCGAGAATAACAGTCTTTACTTTATCCTGTGCTTCTTCGAGGGTCATGGTTCCCTGTTCAACTTCGCTATTTAATAGGTCAATCATTTCCAAGACTAGTTGAACGTTATTTTTCAGTTGGGCTTGACCTGCTGCATCAAGTTCATCGACTGTTTTGTTGTAACTAGTGAACCCAATAACCGCGCTAGGAATAATTAATAATAGCAAACTGAAAAGTAATAGTTTTGTGCGGATTGAGTTAAGGAATTTAAGGTTCATTTTGATCTCACCCTCCTAAAAATATTAAAGCGCTTTCATTTTTGTCTATATTTAGACTAAAACAGACAAATAGCTGGTGCTTTTTACACATATTACTTGAAAATTATATAAGATAATCATACTAGATTTAGGTTAATGATGTATAGCTATTTTTGAATATTCTCACAAATAATTGAAACACCAAATATTATTCATTCACAAATTCTGCTGTTATTAGTTGATTTACATGAAAAACCCCATACTCTTTCGTTTAAGTAGTAGTATGGGAGGCTTCACTTTTTTTCAACCTTGGTTATGACTATCATTTTTGTCTACTAATATAGGTCAATATTATGTAGGGATGTCTGTATTTTAAAATGACAATCATTGCTAATAACGGTTTTTATTAAAATACCGACTACAATAGTAAAGGGTGGGACGAGGAACCTGTCCCTACGCCTTTCTTAAAGCCTAAATATTAATTCACTATAAAATAATAATGAGATGGCAATTGTTGCACCAGCAAAACAAAAGTAAACATCCATATAAATTGCCACGTACCCTAGTTCCAGAAATGACGCCATGTTTATGACGCTTAATAGAAATAACATGAAAGAAAATACGTACATTCCCATCGCACTTACACGTTCCATTTTTCTACTGTGCAATTAACTCACTCCAATTTGATAAATATTTTGGTATTTTTATTTCCATTACCTTTAGTCCTGCTAATCTTGATGACGTTACGAAGTTTGTATCATCTGAAGCTACAATGATAGAAGAATTGCCATGTTCCATTTCATACGCATAATGCTCGATAATGCGATCATCATTTTCTTTTTTTGTCAGCTTAATCGTGAGACCCTTTTTAAATTGAATGATCTGTTCCTCAGTCATCGTAATTTCTCTTGCATTCCCTATGCTAACCATATAATCGAACAAATCACTTGCTCTTGCAGCAGCTGTCCTAATATTTCGGTCTTCATTTTTCTTTAATCCGTTCCATTCATCTCGAACAATAGGGCTTATGACTACTTTGTATTTTTTGATGATGTCACATAAATCATCGTTTAATTTCATAAATACATTTGAATCGATCGCAATTTCATAGTCATTTTCTTTACATCTGTCTAACTCTTTCAAAATAATTGTGTTTAATATGAGAGAATTGGCCAGCTGCCTTTTAGGTTTTAATGTTTTTTCTAAGCCTTCTAATTCTCGATTGTGAATATACAAGTCCGTTGTGACTGCTTTTTTCTTCCATATGAATTCTTTCTTCATTTCTTGTAATTCCTTTTCTTTGACTTCATTTAATGCTATTAACTGATCTTTCTTCGTTACGACCTTTTCTACTTCTCTTCTGAAGTATTCTTCCTTACTTGCTAGTTTTGTTAGTGCTTGATTTCGAAGGTGAATGGATAAAAGTGCTGTAACAAGGAGACTGTAAAACACGAAATGAAATGATGGAATAATTTCTAATGTTTCAGGTTGAAGTGATAAAACTCCAGCAGCAAATAATATTGTATGAAACCCAGCATCTATTTTCACTCTATATTCAGCTTCATAATCATTGTAAATATATGAAGATATGAATGGGAAAAATAGAGTGATGATAAAGTTCATCATTTGATTTGATGATCCCCTTTTCTCTCTTATTAAATCAATGATCAAGAAACCCACGGCTAAATAAAAGAAGGAAAGAAAATAAAGGATAACACCTCTAACCAATACTTTAAGATATGCATACACATCACTACCTTTTAAATCTAAAATCATGTCTATATTTAAAAGCCATTCCATGATAATCCCTCCTCTAGTTTTGCTTTATATTCCATTCGGAGCTTTGATAGATCTTTGACTAACATTTCCTTCTCTACTTCTAATTTGATGATTTGTTCTTTTTTTATTTCAATTTGTTCTTCTTTTTCAAGTAACTCGTAGAACTCCTGATTTTGTATTTTCTCACGACGCTCTAGGTCTTCTCTAACTCTAGTAATCTGTTGAATTTCTTTTTCGAGAAGTGATAATTCCTCATGACACTCAACCTTATAAGTGTTTAACCACTTTCGAGTATTAGGTAATAACCCAAACAATAAATAAAAAGCTACTAAACTAGCTAAAATAACTAAGAGAAAAATTAATCCCATATTCTTACCTCCTAATTTTGGGACAAGGAACCTGTCCCCCTTAAAACTGATGGTGATTATGATCGTTAAATGAATGATCTATGCCATGATCGTGCCCATGGTAGTGCTCATCAATATTTACATCAATACCTGGGTTTAAATACGGATCCATAGATTCATCCATCATTCTTTGCATTTCCATTTGATCTAAAAGCTCATTTTGCAGGGCAAATTCCTTCATTTGCTGTAAGTTCAGCTGCTCTAATTGATCAATCATATCTTGATCTAGTTGTTGGTCTCCCATTAGTTGATGTAAGAATGCTACTGTTGCTGCACCTCCAACACCTGCAGCTACCTTTGATCTAGATAATCCTTTTGCTTTCTTTTTTGATTTTTTTACTAGGTTGTAAATAACGAAACCAACAATAATATAAATAATAACTTCCATGAATAAGTCCCCCTTGGCTTTATGATTAAGTAGAATTTTATCAGTAGTTTTAATAGTCAGTCTGTTACGCCCTTTACAATAGTTGGATGTTTAGAAAATAATAATAGAACTAGCTATCTCACCTATTAGGAATTTCCTCCTATTCTTTTTCCAAAACCACTTAACAACCTTCATCTCTTTCATGTATGATTATCTCGTACCTACCCGAAATATTCTGTGTGATGCTTAACATAAAAAATGTTAAATTGATCACATTTTCTATCATTCTTCCTAGTACTTTTGAGGTGAAAAACATGACAAACATTCCAAGACAACTTTTAGAAAGCATCGACTTATTTCATGATTTAAACGAAGAAGAATTGTCTGAAGTTCAAAGACTGTTCCGTGAGAAAACATTTAAAAAGGGGACAACTCTTTTTCACGAAGGAGATTATGGAGAAGAACTTTTTATTATCGAAAAAGGTAGTGTCAAAATCTTCAGAGAGGATTTTACGAGAGAAACCATTTTGACGATTTTAAAAGATGGAGATTATTTTGGAGAAATGGGGATTCTTCAATACAATGAACAGCGCTCGGCCAATGCTGAGGCCCTACAACCTTGTACTGCTTATACGATTCATCGATCAGACTTTACTAAGTTACTAGAAAAAAATCCTCAAATTTCGATTAAGCTATTATATGTTTCAATGAAGCGACTGCGTAAAGCCAATGAAATGATTAGAAGTCTAACCAGTTTAGATGCTAGAACTCGAATTCTTAAAACACTAATTGATTTGTCCGAGGATTATGGGGTAGTAATTGAAGGAAAAATTTTAATTGACCTTAAGCTAACACATCAACAAATCGCTGATATGTCAGGCGTTGTAAGAGAAACTGTTTCAAAGGTGTTAGTAGAATTACAGCAGAGCAATACGATTAGTATAGAAAGTAAAAAGATTTCAATTAAAAAACTAACTCATTTAGAAGAGCAAGTTGGTGTATGACTAATAGTTTGATAAAGCAAAAATAAGTATTTGAATGCCATGGAGCAATTGATCTACAACTAAACCCAGTCCTTCAGGGCTAAGTTTACGAAAAAACCAAAGCTGATTTGCTTTTAAATAATCGATGATTCCATGAACAACAAATAGGAAAATCACATCAACAATAGTGACTTGAAAGCCAATGAGAAAACCCGCTATCGAAACTGTACCTGTCCATATCACAGAGTGTGCAATGAGACTTATTACGTTTTTACCCTTTGTTTCAGCTAGGTATTTCCCCTGTAACGGATAGTCTCCGAGAAAATGCGCATAAATCAGTAGAAGATAGCTCAATTGGTCACGGCCTTTCTTATATTTACTACCTACCTAACAAGATAACATGGTTAGTTGTTCTATTCTGTAACCTGTATTACATTTTAATTTATTTTTTAGATGATTGGTGAAAAGATGAAAAGTCTCGAAGCATTACTCATAAACTCTAAAAAGCTTAAGTTTCCTCACGAAATGGAAAAGCAGTATATCACTGCCTATAACCAGCTCACTGCACAATATGCAGTTTGGTATATACCCGTTGGAATTGTGTTTGTTATCTCCTTAATGCTCTTTGATTTGGCAAGCTTTCCGGCTGTTGAACAAAGAAAGATGGTTGCCATCCGATTTATTTCACTAGTTATTCTTGTCTTTGTTTATATATTAAATTTTTCAGGAAAGTTTCAAGCTTTTTCACAGTTATATATATCTATTATTCTCCTTTCCATTGATTTAGGGCTAAAATGGATTATTGCGATTAGTGAACCTAATGATATATCTTTTAATTATTACTTTATAGGTGTGTTTCTCCTCATTGCTGTTACCTATTGTATGGTACGAATTCGCTTTGTTGCTGCGAATATTTTAGCTTTGTTTTATATCCTTAGCTATGCCTTTATTGCAGTATTCTATCAATTCCCTGTTGCATCTGAGGAACAAATTCTCGTCATAAAGTTAATTATTTTCATGCTAGGTGCTTTTTCTTTACTTTGTACAACAACATGCTATTTTTTAGAATATTTCAGTCGACGGGATTTTATTTTTCAAAAAATCATTGAAGAGGAGCGCAAAGCATCAGAAGAGTTATTATTAAATATATTGCCTGTTCATGTGGTTAATAGGCTTAAATCTGGTGATACCGTTATTGCTGATAGCCATGACTCTGTGACAATTCTATTCGCTGACCTAGTTGGCTTCACTAAGATTTCTCGGGTTCTCCCCGCTTCCGAGCTGGTTACGATTTTAAATACAATTTTCACCGCTTTTGATGAACTTTCCGAGAAATATGATGTGGAAAAAATCAAAACAATTGGAGACTCTTATATGGTGTCATCGAAGGTAGGATCTGAATCAAGGGAATCCGCTGAGAAGATCGTCCATTTAGCTGAAGATATGATAAAAGTTATTTCTTCACTTAAAGAGCAAGCGAAATTACCATTACATATTCGAATCGGCATCCACACTGGCCCAGTCGTCGCTGGAGTCATTGGTAAAAATAAATTCGCCTATGACATGTGGGGAGACACCGTTAATACCGCCTCTCGAATGGAATCAACAGGCATTAATGGCAAAGTCCAAGTATCCGAAGCTACCTTCACGATACTCAAAGATAAATTCGACTTTATCGAACGCGGAAAAATTAACGTAAAAGGCCTCGGTATGGTTCGGGTTTATTTGTTATAGGGACAGGTTCCGTGTCCCATTTTGACTATCCTTTCCCACCATATTTAATCACAGGTCTGGTTTACCTTCTTAAACATTTTCCTATTTAAAACAAGGGTTGTCCTGTATGGACAACCCTTTAATAACTTAGTCTAGAAAACCCATATCTACTTTCAATTTCCTTTTAATAGATATACAGAGGGACAAGGAACCTGTCCCCCTATTCCAACCCAATCTGAGTCTTATCAATCAGTTGTCCACCTTGAAACGTAAAGTTTGCGGCTTTATTTTCATCGCCAGTTTCCCACTTATACATAACTGTGTGAACCTCGGATCCTTTTTCTCCTGCTTCAGACATGACTTCCCCATCGGAACCGATGATTTGTTTCACTTCATCATATGTCATGCCATTTTCAATTTGTTTATACTTTTCTACTGTTAGAAGTTCAGCCTCATTCTTCACCTCTGACTTTTCCTCTTCGTTTGAACCATCTGCTGAATCTTCTGTTTGTTCAGTTGTTTGACTCTCTTCTTGTTGAGACTCTTCCTTAGTAGAATCACTCCCTTTATTTACTCCCCAAATGATAAACCCAACTAAGATAATCACAACAACTATTGCTGCAACTAGAAAACCTACTTTTTTATTGTTTGATTTCAAGAATACATACCTCCACACTATTTTAAAAGTTTCCTATTATTAGGATAACATTTCTACAGGGACATGGGGACAGGCACTTTGTCCCATCCATTAAAATGAGTGGTAAATCATACAAAAGATATGACGTTATTCATTACTGATTTACCACAAAAAAACTAGCGATCTTTCCATTGAAAGTCGCTAGTTTACTTTTACTTACTATTCAATTACACCTCAGGAACTTCGACGAATTCCATAAATCGCTGGGACAAGGAACCTGTCCCTCAATTATAAACAACAGAAGGTACAATCACTTCTGGATTTCCTGATGCGTATGGGGCTACTTCGTATTCTTGGAAGAATAGTTTAACTCCTTTTGCATTGTAAACCCATGGTCGATCACTGTCGTTAATGACAATTTGGTTTACGGAATCTAATAATAACATTTCTTCGCCACGTTTTTCTTGGTTTCGTAAATCATTGTATGCATAGTTTCTAACTGTTTTTGTTTTTCCCTTGATTGCTGATGATAAGTTAATTGTGTTTCCAGTTAAACAATCAAAATTCAATGTGTAGATACCGCTCATACCATGAGCACCACCTGTATAGGCATACTCTCTAAAAAGAACACTTAAACGATGTTCTTGGTTATAGTGAATTTCGAATGTAAAATCATATTCCCAATCCCAAAAATCTCCGTATCCATAATCATCCCAATCTTCTCTTGCAGCAGCTTCTTCCTCTTTAAAGCTTATGATTGTTTCGTTGATAGATTGAGCGATTGAATATAGCTCGTCATTGATTTTCTTTTCTGCCTTTTTGTCAAACATACCAGTTACTTGAGGATAGATAAAATTTGTACCTGGGTATGTTTTTTTCACAATTCTAACACCATTAGCAGCTTGTAATCTAGATTGAGATGGAGTCTCATATTTTACTGAACTATCATTTTTCACAAACTTTCCTCCACCGATTCCTAAATAGCCCTTACGATTTGTATAAACTCTGTTTAACTGATTCTTCTTAGCAGTGCCTGATTTAACATATTCATCGTTAGACTTAGTGTAGATATTAACATCTTTCAGCATTGTTACTCGACCAATTTGGCCTTTTTTAAGTTCCATATCCCCCCACATAACCTTAGCGGCTGCTGATTGTGGTTGTACGAAACTAAGAGATAATAGTAAAACAAGTAATAATGGCAAAACCTTTTTCATAAACAAATCCTCTCTCCTAGTACAAAAGTATTATTAACAAGGAAATATTACCATGATTATTCAACGAACGGAATGTATATTAATTGACAAAAAACGACAGAGGGACAGGTTCCTTGTCCCGTTGAAACTTCTGTTGTTTAGATAGTTACACACCTACTACATACGTTACATATTGTGATATCGTGTAAATGCTAGAAGTATATTATAAAAATCTGAATAAAGTAATTTACCTATATATTTATATTGAAAAAATTATGGGACAGTTCACCTGTCCCTCTGTCCCGATAGCACCTGACCCACCCGATCAATCACAGACTTCGACACGCCGGTCACTCTCGACAGCTGTCTTACTGAAACTCCATTCATCTCTTTCAACCTACTTAAGATCAAATCTCTCTTTTCTTTGTCCATCTGTTGCAAAAGACTCACATGGGTAACCCCCATTTCACATAAGTAATCTTTCACTTCACTATCAGTTACCCTTATTCTCACATGATCATCTAGACACTCATCATCATTTGGCTGTCCCATATATTCTTTATACAGTTTAATAGCATCACTTCTATCATTAGAAAACAAATCAAGTCCATAATTTATATCAACAATTTCCGGCTTTACAATATACTCGTTCACACTCGTCCATTTACTTTCGAAAACATTCCCGGTCATTCCCGCCTTTAAAGGGTTTTGATGTATATATCTTAAAACCTTTAAAAAAGAAAATGTACTCTCAACAACTTCACTTTTAAAACGATCTTGAAACAAATGCCCATAGCGGTCGTATTTCATGTTGTACCAGTAAACATAGCTTGAGCTAATACGCTTGATAGATTCCGAGATACTCTCCGTTTCCTCCTTCAATAAGAGATGAACATGATTATCCATTAAACAATAACTAAATAGCAGATATTTGCGTTGATCTTTATATTTTTTAACGGTTTCTAGAAATCTTATTCTATCGGCGTCATCCTCAAAAATCGTTTGTTTGTTTACTCCTCTTAGCATAACGTGATAGATACCGCTACGACTCTTTTTCCTTGCTATCCTTGGGATAACAATCACCTCATTTCCCAGAAAACTGCTCGTCTTAATTGAATAGCCTTCCATACGGACTCATCCGTTATCTGTCGTTCTCCTGCTAAATCTGCGATCGTTCTGGCTAAGCGAAAAATTTTGATTTGAACGCGGTTACTCCAGAGATTTTTATTTGCCTCCTGCATTATTATTTTTTGCTGTTTATCTATCAAAGGGCTGGTTTTAATTAATAAATCATAAGGGACTTTTGCATTTGTAACCTGTTCTTGATACCGAGTAAATTGCATCTCCCTCGCCCTTTCTACACGCCCCCGCATTTCCGAGGATGTTTCTTGCTTCCCTGTGACCTGATTGAGATTAACAGAATTCAACGAAAGCAGGATATCCATTCGATCATAAACAGGTCCTGATAAACGATTGCGATAACCTTTTATTTGTTTTTGAGTACATGTGCAATAGTGAGAGGCAGAGCCGAGGTAACCACATGGACAAGGATTCATAGCCCCGATGAGGATAAAAGAAGTAGGATATATAACGGTTGAGTGCACCCTGCTAATAGTGACCTTTCCCGTTTCTAGAGGTTGACGAAGCATATCTAAGGTTTTCTTTGTAAATTCAGCCATTTCATCTAGGAAAAGAACACCATGGTGAGCAAGTGAGATTTCACCTGGCTTTGGATAAGAACCACCACCAATAATCGCGATGGAAGAGGCAGAATGATGTGGATGTCGAAATGGGGCCATTTGGGGATCATACAGTCTCTCGTTTGTGAGTTGATATAAGCTTATTACTTCTAATTGAGCCGACTTACAAAGTGGTGGAAGAATGGATGGAAATGTTTCAGCAAGCACTCTTTTTCCGCAACCAGGTGGATCGCTCATGAGAACATAGTGACCTCCAGCAGCAGCTATTTCTAGTGCTTCTTTTGTAAATTGATGACCTATGATGTGGGAAAAATCCTTTTGATGGTCATTGAATGAGGGTTCCTGATTAGGAAAGGGTGTAAATGATGGTAACGGTGTAGGAGCCTCGCCAGATAGGAGCTTAACTACATCATGAACATGTTGAACAACAACACACTCGATTCCGTTTAACATATCAATCGGGACACGTGGATCGTATGGAAGAAAAACTTTCTTATACCCCAATTTTTTAGCAGCAATTAACGCAGGCAGCATCCCCTCAACCCTTTCAACCATCCCATCTAGCGACAAAATCCCGATGAACATGGTGTCGGGCGGAATCTGTTCCTTTATATAATTCTTTTCCTTAAGAATTCCTATCGCAATAGGCAAATCAAACAACGGACCATTTTTCTTCTGCTCTGATGGTGATAAATTGACAACTACCTTCTCAGCTGTCCCTGAACTAACAATCGCTCGAATCGATGATAATACACGTTCCTTTGACTCTTTTACAGAAGCATCTGGCAGTCCGACAATGACCATTGACTCCACTCCGGGGCGAACTTGTACTTCTACTTGAACTCTATAACCTTCTAAACCTCTTAAACTAACACTTGAGATTTTTATTGTCAAAGGCATGGCCTCCTTATATCTTAGTATTATTTAATGGGAAAAATGATGAGGTGATACTGTTGGGGAAATAAGACCGGATATATGAGTTCATTTCGACATTATCTGGGGAAATCCTGCAGAATATTTACTAATTTAAATTTTTTATACGATAAAATAACTTTAATCTATAGAGGCAAGTATATAAAGGGTAAGAGGTCTGTTCCTTTATTACTATAAATGATATAATGCTAAAGTATTAAAAAAATATTCACGGCAAACCAATTGAAAGATTGGGACGCAAAGCTACGAGTCTAAGGTGGTTTAACCCACTATGATCGTCGGGTTGCAAAACATCTATAAATCTAATTTCTAGAGATTATATGAAGCATGCAACCTAACGAGGAAATCTGTTAGGTTTTTTTATTTAGTTTTTTTTAAGTATTACAATTGATTGGAGAGAAGATTTATATGGCATCAAAAGATGAACTATTATCAGAAATTCAACATTATAAGGAGGTAGTTACACAGTATACTAAGCTCCACACAGAGTATCAAGATTACTACGTAAATCCTATGATTGGAATTAGTATCAAATCAAGAATCTTTATTATATTTATAAGTTACTTTATTCTTGCATTTACCTCATTAGATGATGGTTTGAAAGCAATTATTCTATTTGGTTTAATTTATTTGTTGTTTATTGCACCAAAATTAAGTGTAAAAAGAAGAGTGAAAAAGAATAAAACGAGGATTAACGAATTACAAAGGCTCATGAATGAAATTGAAGAGGATATTAACCCTATACATATCCCGAAAACATATATTAATTATTATGCGTTAACAAAGTTAGAATCCTACTTAATTAATAAAAGAGCAGATTCTTTAAAAGAGGCTTTAAATTTATTTGAACAAGAAAAACGCCATGATCAACAAATGAAAGAAATTAATATCGTTCAGCAAATGCAAGAGATAAATCTTAGAAAGTCTAACGAAGCTGCAACATTAGGTTGGATAAATTTATTAAGACGATAAAGGAATAGAAATATATAGCTGTTTCGGACAGATTCTTTGTCTAGGCTTTATTCAATTTTCATGTTCACATTTCCTTATTACATAAGTAGCCCTGTCTCAATAGAGTCAGAGCTATTTGTATTTATTTGAATTCTATAGGATTCTTATTAGATTCCACCATTTCCAAACCAAATAGTATGTAAGTAACCTATTTACTATGTTCATCTATCATCTATCAAATTTAACAAGAGCTGCTTGATCTACAAAATAACCTCCACCAACTTGATACATTCCATATTCCACAGAATATACCCTTGCTGTTTGTCTTGGATTAAACTTTTTATATAAAGTCATGGAGAAAAATTTTAAAAGTATAATCCTTTCATTCACTACCAAAAGATCTTTCGCCATACAACGAAAGACTTTTAAGAGTTTTTATATTTAGTACTATTTATTTAAGAAGCCGAAACTTTTCTCCTTTTCCTACCAAAACAAAATAAAAGAATGCATACAATCATTGTTCATTGCCTCAAACATCCTCATCATATATTACATATTTTATTAGTAGCTGAGTTCATTTGATAAAATAGAGAAAAAGCCAACAATAAAAGTTGGCTTTTCTGTCGATAATCATCCTTCTTGTCAGCAATTTTAGACCGAGACAAGAAACCTGTCCCTCTGTCCCCATTAAATCGGGACACGGAACCTGTCCCCCTAGCGATCTAGTTGAATATTAGTGTCAGGCACTACATAATATCCTCCACCAACTTGATATTTTCCATCCTCCATACCATACACTCTTACGGTTTGTCTTGATGGGAACCTCTTAAAGAAGTCACCATCAGGTGTATAGACATACATGTATGAACTTTTTGCCCACACATGTCCATAATAGTAGAGTGTATCCTTTGCACTACCTTTAAGAACATAATAGCCGCCACCTACCTGATAACGGTCATTTTCTATTTCGTAAACCTTTAATCCCTCACCCTTTTTTAGTTTACGGTGAACTTTGCCGTTTGGATTGTATAGAGCCATGCCATCTTTTTGGATTAATACACGACCTATCCATGGATATTCATCAGAAGATGTTGTTTCTTTCACGCTTACCTCTACTTCATAGGGAAAGCTCGGCAAGGTATGTGTAAGAAACTCAGAAACCTCTAAGAAATACGATCCTGCCTTAAGCGTTACTTCATTTACACGATCTTTCCCTAATGATGGTATATCGTTAATCAAGTAGTCGTTAAAAACATCTTTACCTAACGAGTCATAAATCCTTAATGTTCCATAACTATTTGGATATTTTGCATGTTTTATAATAATCGTACTATCCTTTTGGAGGGTGAATTTATATGTATCACCATCATCTGTTCTTGGATGAGTTGAAAAGAATCCCTTGTAACGCTTATTAAGCTCCATTTCGGTTGCTATATCCCAGGTATCATTATCTTCCTTCTCATAATAATTACTAGTTTCAAATGAAACACTAAATTGATATGTAACGTCTAGATCAGTTGTACCAGCAGCTAATTCAAGATAATAGGTACCTGCAGGCAATCCCACTTGACCAATTTCATCCTCCATCACGCTAGGTTTAGATACATAATTTAAATACTCATTATTCACCTTACCATTTGTTAACAAAACGGAAACTGATCCATTCACATGTTTACTATCTACATTAACCGTTACAAGCCCACTTGTAGGTAATTCTATTTTATAAACATCTTTAGGATCCCTCCTAAAATCATCATCAGCAAATGTAGATTCATATTCTTTGTTTAACTCTATCGCTGTCGCTGTAGAGAATAGTTCGTTAGGCTCATTGCTTATAGTTGTCGCAGTTTGAGAATCTGCAGCAGCCTGAATCTGTCCTGCATTTGGTAAGAATACTAATAAAAATACAGCTGTTAAAATACCCATTGATAATCCTAGTTTTTTCATTGTTTTTCCTCCTCCGGATTGGGACAACGGGACAGGTCCCTCGTCCCACCTATTAATAATGATGGTTGTAATCATTCGACATATCATGAAGGTCATCTTGAAAACGACCTAATTGCTCATCCTCCATTTGGTCAGCCAAGCCATAGCTGCTTCCCCCAGAACTCCTACCACTACTTGAACCACCGCTAGAATACCCTGATGAACCACTTTCGTTTCCTGTCACAAAGGCTTCAATTGGAGAAACAAGGGTCATAATCACAATAATATTATCTGCAAAGCTTTCCCCAACATTTAGCTTGTAAAATGAGCAACCTACAAACAAACCAGTTATAATCGATCCTCTTATCCATTTTCGTTTATAAAATTGCCCTGCACCTACAAATACTAATGATGAAAAAAAGGATATCGAATCCTTCCTCCTTTTTCCACCAAAACGGAATAACAGGACATTAACAATCATTGTTGCAAGCATAACCATCATAACTACATCTAAAGTGGGCATCCCTAATGATTCTTTTACCCAATTTCCTCCAAACATCGAACCCATACAATTCCTCCTCTTTTCGCCAAGGCCTTGTTGCATAAGCACTAAACCTTAATCATAGCTGTTGTAAGAAACACTATTTTCCAAATTTGAAAATTTTACATTTTATTAATATACAAGATTTTGAAAATACCTCACTCTTTCTTCTCTAGTATGATTATCTCGCAAACTTCTTCTTTATTCTGTGTTAGGCCTAACATAAAAATTGTTAAATTGATCACATTTTGAAAGAAAGTAACCTATGATTTTAAAGAGAACTTTGGGACAAGGAACCTGTCCCTCTGACCCGCAACCTATGATTCTAAACAGAACTCCGGGACAAGGAACCTGTCCCTCCGTCCCGCTTATATAGTTTGCGAGTTTTCACATAGTCTTGTTCGTAGGTGGTTTGTCCAATTTGTTTTGAGAATTCATCACAATAGTCTTCAATTTCGTCTCCGAAGAGTCTTCTTTCAAAGTTATATCTTATGTTATGTCCGATTTCATGTCCTAGGGAGAATAGTAACTCATCGCGAGCCTCTTCTTTGGTAATTAACCAATAGTAGTTCTTTTCTACATCAGTATAAAACCTGTACATATTCTCTTCAGGATCTCTTTCTAGTGGATAGACCCTTATGACTGCTCCGATACTTGAACGATCATCGTTATCTGGAGTATAAGAAGCAAAAATCTGATAAGGATATTCTTCGGGTCGATCTTCGAATGATATTTCTTCAATTCCGACTAAAGCTGTAGAATGCTTTTCTTCAGCCCTCCTTAGTAATTCATTAACCTCTTCACGAGAAATAGGAACATCGTAGTTTTCGTTCCTAAACGTTTCCCTATAAAATTTTATCTCCTTTAATCCCTTATTTTTGTAAATTTCATTAAAGTACTTTTTCGATTTCCGTAATGATGGGCCTTTACTAAGAGCACTCATTACTAAAATGAACGTAAAAGCAATTAGAAAAAGGGCAAAAACGACAATTAATGAGATGAACAGAATAGTAGATAACATGATTCCCTCCTGAAAAACTCTTTTAAATAGATTAAGGTTCAATTAGTATCATTATGCTTCTCTTCCTAAATTTGTATCAAATAATGTCACAACATCCATTCCCCGTGAGGCAGCTTTATTTAGGGCAATTCGATCTTCATTAAAGAACATTATTTTTGGCTTTTTGAATATGGATAATTTCCTTTTTCTCAGAGTTTCTAATTGATAGAGATAATGACAAAGAATCACATCATCATTAACTCTCGGTTTCAAATTTTTAGAAAGAACGTACTTGTTGAAATCCTCTGTTGAGTCTTGTCCAACATACTGAATTTTCCCTTTTTCATTTAATCTGGTTAAATAAGCAGTTGCCTTTTGAACTTTGTAGTAGGTATCTCCTTGTTTCAGATCTTCTAATTCATTAAGAATTAAGGTAGACACCCAAATGCTTTTATTCTTCATTTTCAATAGTTTATCTAATAACTTCTCATCATTTCTTACAATCTCCATGAAGAAGTTAGTATCCATACAAATGGAATATCCATTTTTCATACAATAATCTAATGAATAATGAAACGCTTGAATTCCCTTTTCTCTTGTATAAGTATTTTTTTGCGTTCCTTTCAACCAAGATAAAACGGATTTTTTACGTCTTGCTTCCCTTAGCATTTGTGTATCTCGGTTAATGCTATCAATCGTATCTTGCTTATACTTCAAAAACTCCTTATGCTCTGCTCTCATTCTTAAATCTGCTAAATATAGGGCTGCTCCGACTGAATATAGGAGATTTATTGTGAAAATAAATGTAGCTGTATTCCTTTCGATCATTTCTCGAAAGAAACTGTCAGGCATTATTTCATAGAAAAAGTAGATAACAAAAGCAAAAGGAAACGTTCCTAAAATTGATAAAAACCCCGTTTTGTATCTTCTTATTAAAATGTCACCTAGTCCAATAAATGCCATATTCAAAAGCGTTGGAATTGTATTGAGTTTTCCAATCAATTTTCCTATTAAAAATGAAACAATTAAGGCAATAACAAGAATCATAACTAGATGTTGAAGTTGATAATATAGTAACATTGTAATCCTCCTTTTAATGACTATTGTACTAGAAAATTACTAACATTCATTAGCTTCATTATAAGTACCTATTGTATTTAACACGTTGTAGGGTGAATTCGTTGATTCCTTTAAATCCATCACGATTAAATATGATCTTGCCTCTATGACTTCATATCAAAGAGGCAACCTTATTATTCCACTGGCAACGGAATCTCTGCTACTGCATCCTCGCCATTATCGGTAAAGATTTGCTTAATTCTTAACGTTAAGTTCGGTTTGTCCTTAGGTGTAATAAATACAATATTTCCTTCTTTAAAACCACCATCAATAACACTTGAGCCATTATTAAACGGATTTTTAATATTTGTTCCAGAAATTCCTCCACTTTTCACCTCACCATTAGGTGTAATCACATCAAATGATACTGTGCTAAGCTGTTCCTCTCCGGAATGGTTTGTTACCTTTACATTGAGAACCCCATAGCCCTCGTCATTGCTGCTTGGTTTCTGAGCAAATACATGTCCAGTTAAAGATGATTTTGTATAAATACCATTTAACGTATAGTAATAATGGTTTAGCTGCACCTCATAGTCTCCGACCGTGACCGTTTTATTGATTTCAATCGGGTTTCCATTCTCCGGCCCATTCATCACATCGATTTCTTCCTCACTTAAAGTGTTTAGTTCCTCTTGTGTCATGTTCTTAGGATCTAACACTTTATGTACTTCTTCAGTTTTCACTTGTGGAGATGAAATCTCTTCTTTAGCAGAACAACCGATTTGGCTTGATAAAATAATGATGAATAGAAAGAATGTCTTTAAAAATCTAGGTTTCATGTTTTAGCCCTCCATTGTAGGTAATAAATAAAATTTTTATCAAAGCTTCTACTAGTTTAGAATTGAGAACACAAAAAAATCTCCTCCTTTAATGTTTGATAAAGAATGAAATATACAGAGACACAAACCACATAATTAAATAAGCCCTTGTTATAAGGTGCTAAAAAAGCTTATAAATTTGTGATTCGTAAAAAAAACTGTATATTTTCTCTTTATCTCTTCTTAAAGAAAGAGATTCGTATATAAAGATATAAAACTTCAAAATCTAGTATATAAAGCGTATATAAATCTAAAATGTATATTATGTTAGTATTTTACTATAAAGGATAAATTGTGTAAATACTTAATTCACATCCTAAGAATGCTAGAACGGAAATGATAATACAAAAAAGGAAGCCTTAGATCTATTATTAAATGAACTTTCTGTTGTAATGTTTTCAAGCTGGAGGTCCTCGTCTTTAAATTGTTTTAAATGTTTTTGTAGCCAGCTTTATAAACGATTCTACCTGATGACTTTGATGAACACCTGTTTTACACCATATAGCAAAGTGTTCACAGTTATTTACAACAAGATTATATTCTTTTTGCCCTAAACATTTTCTTGCATTTTGTATGGTTTCTTCATTTGTATTTAAAGGTCTTTTTTTGATCAGCGTGTATAGCTCTAAAAATAAGTTTACATTTTTAATGAGATCATACATCGGGTCTGCTTGCCTTACCATTGTTTTAACTGATCCATTTTTGATATCTGAAACTGTAATAGGAGAATTTTTGATAGACGAATGTGCATACTCACAGTTCAAGATGAAAAAACGACCGGATTCCCTTAGAAAATGGTTCATATCAGTTTCCATGATTTCGTTATTTTTCATGTCGATATCCGAATCTTTAGAGGTAAAGTGAATCACTCTATCATTACCTATGTATACCCCATAATGTTCAAACGGAACTCCGTGCTTCGTCTTCCGTTTAACCCCTATAACATCTCCAGCTACTAGCATTCTATTTTTCTGTTTGTATTTTATGTAACTCTTTACACTTTCCTCAGCTGCTTTTGTCCCAATTATACTAATTCCGGTTTTAATTAAAACAGAGGAAATTGAAGGGCCTTTCTTAAGAACGGTATCAATAGCTATCTTAGTCAGAAATGAAGGCAACAAATCGAATTCTCCTTATCAGTTTAAAATAAAATATTTGAGTTATAAATTCTAAAAATAGTAAAATTTACTCATATACCTATATCCTATCATTTTTTCACTTTGCTAAGATATATTAATCTGTAAAAATGCCTTATCTATGTTGAACTTTCCTTATCATCTTCTGCTCAAAAGAAAAGCATATATAACCTGATGACGCAAAAGAATGGGTTCGTTCTCATATAAAAGATTCTTATGCGGTTGAACCGAAAGAGAAAACAAGCAAAAAGTTTGGGAATGCTACGATTAATGTATATGGAAGCCCATTGTTTCGTACACTAGAAATTGATTTTGGATATGCGGAAAAAAATATATAATTAGTGATATGAATAAATGAATGGGACAAGGAACCTGTCCCTATGAGGTGATCAAGTGGTAAACAGTATATGGCAAGAAGATGATGAGTACTACAGGTTAGAGCCATTAACAGATGCGATGGTAAAAGAGGCAGAGGATAAGCTTAATGTTAAGCTTCCGGACTCATATATAAATATCTTAAAAGAGCAGAATGGGGGATATATTAAGTTTGATTCTTTTCCTTGTTCTACTCCAACATCCTGGGCTGATGATCATGTAAATGTGGATCATATCTTTGGGATTGGTAAAGAAAACAGTATATTAGACAGTGAGTATTTAATAAATGAATGGGATCTGCCGACCAATATTGTACTGATCTCTGGAAGTGGGCATTCATGGATTGCTCTTGATTATAGAGAAACGAGAGAAAATCCTCCTGTTATTTTTATTGATGTTGATGATGAAAAGATTGTCGAATTAGCTGCTAATTTTGATTTGTTTTTAGATGGGTTGATGATTTGGGAAGGTGAAGTCTGAAAGTTAATGAGTGTATTGTGTTGAGGAACAGGAAAAGCCAACTGCTATAGTTGGCTTTTTTGTAGTAAGATTTTAAGTTAATTCCATCTCAATCAAGAGTTTAGTTTTCCCAGATAAGCATTCTCCCAGTGAGCAAATTTAGTCTGGGACAAGGAACCTGTCCCCTAGTTCTTCATATACGAAACCTGATTTTTGTTGTCGATGATGTAGTAGCCGCCACCGACTTGGAATTTGTTGCCGTCGATGGAGTAGACTCTGTAGGATTCACCTTTTTTTAGGGTTTTGTGGATTTCGCCTGATGGTGCGTATAGTTTTGTGTCTTGTAGCATGGATACGAATCCTACGTAGAATGCTACGTTGCGGTCGTTTTTGATATAGTAGCCGCCGCCGACGTCAAATTCATAATCATCATAGTTATACACCCTAATTAACTCATTTGTTTTTACTTTACGATATGGTTTACCATCTGGAGAATAGAGGGTTGTTTCTTTGCGTATAACTAATCGACCAATCAGAAGGCCCATTTTGTTCTTTTCATGTCTAACATAATAGCCGCCACCAAGATGATAGTAGTTTCCTAATATACCAAATGTACGGTAATATTCTCCCTTTTTTAGTTGTTTATAAACTGTGTAGGATCCATTCGGTGCTCTTTTTAATAGCGGTACTGGCTGTTTAATATAAAGTCTGGCTATTGGATGATTATGATTGATAGATGTAAAATAAGGCCCATCATAGCTTGTAGGATTTTTGAGTTCCACAAGAGTAGAATAATAATCAAGATAATATCCACTATCATCTCTATATATAGAGATAAAACCATCTTTATAATGCAATATTTTCGTTACATTACCTGTTTTAATAGAATAAAGTAAATCATTATTTTCATACGAATATACATCAATACCACCATTAACATCTGCAGCATACATATGATCATCACTTGTATTGAATGCATAATCATTGTACCTTTTTCCTAAATCATCCTGAAATACCATATCCCCCATTTTCACCGAAGATGACCAAAAGACAATTCCGCTATTATTAAACATTCTAAGGCCATCCGGAGTGATTCTCATCTGGTCTGTTAAAGGATAATCACCATGATAAGGCGAGTCATATTTAAAGAAAATTGTTCCTTTATTTATTTCAAGTGCGTTTAAATCACTAGGACTTATATGAGGCGTTATCGTATAGATTTTATTATTAACAGCATTATAAGAAATTGTTGACCGGTCATAAATTCTAGCTGTATTTTCATTATTCGGAACTTCTTGTCCATCTTTTAGTGAGTATACTTTCATTGCATTCCATTGCCCTGAACCAGGTGACACATATACATAGCCATCCTTATCCACTGCGATATCATATGGATCTGCTACAATATCAAATGTACGATCAAGCGTAAAAGAATTTATATCTACTAATGCAATTGCTCCCTTATAAGAACCGAAGTTATAGCTATCATGAGCCATTTTATGCTGAATTAGAACCAGTTTATTTTGATATATTTCTAATTTAGTAGTTGGATATGGCAAATTTAGCGTCTTCATTTCTCCAGTTTTGTAATTAATAGAATAGACAGTATTGGCACCTTTTCGTGTTAAATAAATAATGGGCTTATCAGGATCCAGTACTGAATCCGCTGGTTCAAACCCCAGATAAACAGGTCCACTATTACCTGCTGCGTTTGTTTCATTCATTTGTAGAAAAGGAATGATTAATAAAAAAACAAAAACACCCAAAAATCTCCTCAAATTCCTACCCCCTAAGTATTCTTAGGCTAAGTATAGCACCATGATAGGGACATAGGGACAGGCAACTTGTCCCATTTTTCAGAGATGCCAAAGGGACAGGTACCTTGTCCCCTTTCTTTCTACAAATGAGCTACCTTGAATCAGTAAGGAATTTGGGACACGGAACCTGTCCCTAAAGCTTCGAAGCATAGATATTCAGTTCTTTACTCATCCTTTCGATATCATCGATATATTTTGAGATTTCTTCTGTTGAGATTTCCTGTTCTTTCCCGACCGCTACTACCTTTTCTATAGATGATGCCATATCGTGCATAGATTTCTGTATATCTTTTATCGTTTCTCGGATCTTTTCAGCAGATGAACTTGTTTCATTGGATAGCTTTCTAATTTCTTTAGCGACTACATCAAATCCTTTTCCCATTTCTCCCGCACGAGCTGCTTCAATTGAGGCGTTTAAGCCTAATAGATTACATTGATCTGCTATTTTCTTAATAAACGTGATAACATCATCTGTTTTTTTCATTTCTTCAGATGCTAGTTTAGATTGGTTTAACAGATGATGGCTAATATTTGATAACCCCTCTGCTCCCTTTTCTACTGTTTCAATTCTCTCGTTAGTTGAAACAACGGATGATACGATTTGATCCGAAATCTTCCTTAATTCTCTTTCATTATGCTCTTGCAGTTGAATGGCAATAGCCCCTATGACCTTCCCTCGATGAACAATAGGGTGTGCTAGTCCTGTAAAAGAAAAACCAAAGAACTCCGCTGGTACCTCCTCTTTAATAGATTTATTATTTCTAATACATTCTGCGAGCGGTTCACGAGGATTAATTTTGGTTCCTTTCCTCGCTCCTAGATCAATTTTAGGACTTGGATAATACGCAAGCCATTCTTCCGTATTGCTTATTCCCATTGCAATATTAGGAAGCATTTTGGAGATGATAGATATAATTTTTATATAAGAATCTAGTTCATTAGAATGCTCATTAGTGTTGGTGTTGTTCATGATTGATGTTGCCATATGATGACCCCTCTCTTTTCTTAAGTATTATTATAAGCGAACTTAGCTGCTGATACATTTTTTAATGTGTTTTTCTAAAAGACAATTAAAAAGGAGAAGTGCATAATAACACTTCTCCTTGTAACATCTTCATCAAGAGTGGCAGTTGACAATATCTATATTCATGATTTCTAGTTATAAAATAGCATTCTTCTATTCAGTCTGGGACAAGGAACCTGTCCCTAATTTTTGCCTAATTTTTGTTGTAACCAAACGGAATTGTCTGAAGTTTTTTCTTAAACGAGTTTTCAATTTCAACTGCTTCTAATGCTGTGATGTCTTTGGGTAGAACTTTTAAGATGATATACTGAAATTCAAATGTGCTGTGGGGTTGAGAGTATATAACTCCTTTAATTTTTCATTTCCTCCATGAATGGTTGTGGCATACTCCTTCCAACGTCCAAGTAAACCGTTTTTATTATATGAAGAGCCGATATATATTTTGCCGTTTGAACGGTCCGTTATTGCATAAATCGCATTTATTGAACTTAAAGCGATATGCCAATTCGCATATGTTTGCTGATTATCGATGATTTGTTTTAATTCCTGATACGTTACTATGACATTTTCGTATCCTGGAAACACAACTTCACTTGTATTCACTAGCTGCGTAATAGGCTTTTCATTTGTTCCTTTTTGGTACCATTTCACAGCTGCCTTACCCCATTCAATAGATAACTTATTTTCATATGTCATTAAAGGGTCATCTTCAATTTCAAATAGGGGATGCATAATTTCATCTTTATATGACTCTAGTAAAAATGGTGAACACTGTGGAGATATACTTGGAGCCTCTCCGTGTCGTACTTCATATGACTTTAAATACTTTGCAGTTGTCCCTTCATCCGCAGAGAAAACAATTACTCTATCATATCCATCAAAAAAACCAGGAGATTGCTTTTGTGTATATTCCCTCAAGGATCCATCACGATAAGCATTAATAAATCGTTCATGCTTCATTGAATGACGGATAAGTAATGTTCTTGTTAAGTTGTATTGACAGCGTAATAAAAGATCTGATAAATAGAAATGAATCATTTGTCTCTCCTTTTGACATAGGGTCCGGTCCCTTGTCCTTACGTTTTTTGGTCTAAGAAAATTCTAAAACTTTTCTTTTGTTTTTTTATATTCAACATAACGTTGGAGAGCAAGGAGATAATGATTTTTAGATTTTGGAAATTCTTTCTCTATAGCTGCTTTTAATATTGGAGTTATTTCATTTTCTCCCTTATATAACCCTCTATTCACAATTCCATTAAAACGGCCGACATAATCTTCAGCAGAGCCTTCACTTATTTGATATTTCTGCATTAAAAAGTCTTTGAATTTCATTATTCATCCCTCTTCATTACCAGTTTCATAGATATTATTCAACTTATTCTTATACACACTGCCCTCATATATCAAGTAATAATCTAGAAGATAGAGATTAGGCAGATGTAAACAGAATACTAACGATGTTTATTTCGCATTTTCATATAATTAGTAGAAAATAGCCCTGATTCCAACAAGGAATTAAGGCTATTATAATACATGTTTATCAGTCTATTATTTTTCTATCATTACAATCAAAAGCATAATTAAGCATTGTCTATGCTGACGACTTCTTATGCAGTTTTATTATCTTCCAACTGGGACATTGAACCAGCGCCCTCACCCCTTTGAACAATTACAAGCCCTGCCATATCCATGGTTTTGTAGAGGTTTAGAACCGTTTCTCTATCATATTGCTTATAATTTTCCCCTCGTATGACACTTATTCTTTCTAAGTCGTCATAAGGAACGATACATCCGTGTAGCTTATTAGGGATATTAACACCATGTTCCTTGGTAATATGGTCAAGGGTGTCCCAGCCTCTTAAATAATGGAATGTATTCCAACGCTGGTGTTCAGCAGCGGCTATAGCTTCCATTTTACTTAGTGCTAAATTCTTGAATTGCGTTTCCGTAATGATAGTTTGGACTCCTACTTTTTCCTTTTGCACAGCCTGTAACTCCAGAAGCATTAGCTTCACATAAGCATGATTTAATTGGTTACGGTTTGATTCTTTCTTAAAAGTTGAGAGATCTTCCCATTTTTCAGGAGTTTTTCCTGTTTCGGCTTTTTTGATTTCTTGATAGCCCTCATGAACCTTTTTAGCCAGATTTTCTTGAACATCATCAATTATGTTTTCGTAATTAAGGACGGACTGTAAATCACCAAATAAGCGCAGCTTTCCGTATTTTGATTGATTCTTTTGAAGCCATTCACTAATTTGGGCTTCTTCGTTCATTTTTAGGTAAATTGGGAGCTCTGGAACCTTTCTTGTTAATTCAATGCCTTCCTTTAAGTCTTGAAAGTCATCTTTTAGACATACAAAAACATGCGTAAATTCAACAGAAGATTGCTTTAGATATTCGTATATGGATTCTATTTCAATATCAAGTTTCTGAAACTTAATGTTTACGAATTTATTGCTTTTTGGATAGTTATCAAACCAGAGCTTTTGAACCTTTGGTGCTTCTTTATCCAATACTGTAATTTTCAATAAATTAGAATTAATAAAATGTGAGCGTTCAATTGCTTGAACAGCCATCTGCTGCCCTGTTTGTCCAAATCCAACAAAAAGCAAATGCAATGGTTGCCCATTTTCTTTCTTTAGCCTCTCCTCATACCCTTGATATAAAGGATAGTCATCAAGAATTTTTTCGGCTACGAGACGATGAAGATTAATAGGTTTAATCGTTACTATTCTATTAATTGCTAAATTCTCTTCAATATCCTCGAAGAGTTCAAAGGATTGACTATTAACAAGGTGAAGGATGACTTGCTTAGCACGTAAGCGGGACCAATCTTTCTCAACATACTCATCCAAAGCTAAAACTTCATTTAAGTTTTTGGAATCATCTTCATGAAAAATGATAAAAATTCCAGCTTGTAGAAGCTTGCTCTTTTTGTACAATAGTGAGTCACCTTGTTTTCCCATAAACACAATGACTCCTAGACTCTGTAAATACTTTTTCTGAGATTCTGGTATATCCTCCGCTAACAAGATTACTTGTTTATGTTGATTTCTTAAGTTTTCAATTAAAGCTTTGCTATATCTATTAAAACCAGATATGACGATATGATCACCGAATACCCTGTGCCATAGAAGCTTCACTGATTGATTAAAAAAGGAATAAACAAGCGAAAAAACAGTAGAGATTGTACAGGCGGCAGCTGTAAACCTCGCCAATTCTATAGCAAAAGGATATTTAATAAATTTTGTAGCTTCCTTTGAAAAAACTGGATCTACATCTAAGATAAACAAGCGAAATGTTGAGTATATCGCATTTATAAATGAATAGTTTTCTATAGCTAAAAATTTAAAGCCGTAATATCCCACTGATATTGCAATGAGTCCTAAAAAAACTTGAAGTCTATTTTTACGAAAAAAACGATAAATTAATCCATATGTAAGAAAGATTACTGTTAGTATAGTAGAAACTGCATGATCAGGTGTTCCTAATTTAAAATGAAGAATCCAAATGATAGAACTCATCAAGATTGCAATAAAATAATAATAGGCCATGCTTGAAAATCTATAAAATACAGCCATAACTTCCCCCCCTATTTAATCGTATAACCCAATGACATAATTACTTTTAAAGTTTCCATCATTGTGTTACGATCATAATCTTTATCCTCTTCTGAAAGATTTTCATATGGAACTAAATTTGGGTGTGTTTTCTTTTGGTCATCCCTATATTCCCCATAGGTCCATCCTTCTTGTATCCTTTGAGATGCCCAAACTTCATGGATGTTTTCCGCTAATTTCTCCCTTAGTTCTTCCATTTCCTTAGGTAATTGTATGTGTGAAGTCTCTATCGGTTTAGGGTTATATGTCATCTTTTTTCCTTTCACAACATTTTGTGATCATATTTTACCATAAATTATGGGAAATAATATATTTACAAGGAAATATTTACATAGTATCCTTAAAATAAAATAGGGAAATATACCCTATTTTATTTTAAAGAAGGAGTTAGAAAAGTGGGAGAAATATTTATAAGCTATTCGACAAAAGACTCTCGGGTTGCCGAACAATTATATACTACTTTACAAGAGCAAGGCTTTATCTGTTGGTTTGCCCCGAATGATGTTCCCCCAGGGGGAGACTATGCCTCAAGAATTACGGAAGCTATCAATAAATTCCAATATTTCCTTGTCATTGTTTCCCAAAACTCCTGTACATCCGAGCATGTTCAAAGTGAAGTCTCATTAGCAGCACAAAACAAAAAAATGATTATACCATTTCGTATAGATGACTATCTTTCTGATTGGATGAAATATTACATATCTCGTGTGAGCTGGATTGAAGTAAATCCTTCTAACATGGATGAATCTATTGAATCTTTAATTCAGAAACTAAAAGGAATGGACAACCTTTCTCAAAGTCCCGTAATCTCTCACTATGGGAAATCAGCACAAGAGGTTAAGGGATTAAAAGATTCCTCTGCACAAGTCTATCAAATCCAGAGTCAAGAAATTGAGAAGGTTAAACAACTTTTTGTTCCCGATCCATCCTTTAATAAGGCGAAATTACTATTAGAGGAAAAAAGAATCTTGTTCTTACATAGTTCAGAGCATAGCGGTAAATATACAACTGGTCTATCTCTTTTAAATGATCAAAAGATAGAATCTTTATCTCAAATTATTCCAACTATTACAGAAAAGGAACTTTTAAAAGTTCCTTTTGAGAAAAATGCTGGTTATATTATCGATAATATTTCTCCAGATACATTACTATCAATCAACTCTTTTTCACTAAAAAAATTGAGTGAAAGTCTTCAACATCTGAATGCTTATATGGTAATCACCACCAGTATTGAGGTAGAGCATCAAGAGTGTTCAATTCAACATAAGAAACAAGAAAATACCTACCAACTTCTTAAGAACCATTTTTCTTACTTGAATAAAACCGATAAAACTCAGGATGACTTTCAGAATCTTATAGAAGAAAAACAGATTGTTAGTTCAATAATAAATGATTTTCAGCCACGAGATGCAGAACCACTAATCAACAAATTGATTACTGTCCTTACCGGGAAACAGTCTACAGATGAATTTCTACAATCGTTAAAGCAAAATGTAGAAAAACGAATTCATCAATGGTTTCAGGAAGAACGAACGATTGATCAATATGCTTTTATCACTTCTTTGGCTGTCTTTAATGAATATCCCTATTCCCAACTCGAAGTAATAGTAAAGAGACTGAGAGATTGTTTGAATATAGAATTAAATTCCAACAAGGATGAGGAGCAAACGCAAATCTTAGACCTTTCATTTGGTCTTCAGCTTGAGTCTATTGGTGCAGAACGTTACGAAGGCTTATCAAATGCTAATATCGGCCAAGTAAGAGATACATATATTCGATTTAAAACAAAAGAAGATGCCGAGGCTGTCTTGCGCTATATTTGGCATAATTATCCACAACTCAAAAAAGCTATCTTAGTTTGGTTGGAAGTTTTATTAGAACATGGCAATAAACAAATTAATAGCCAAATCACCAAAGCGTTGGCCGTCCTGTTTCAGGATGACACTCTATTTATCATGAATCATATCCTGCAAGATTGGGCAAATCATAAAGACCAGTATTACCGTGTGTTAGCAATTAATCTACTAAATGAGCTTGCAGAATATAAAGAAAATCTTGTAATAGTTGATAAGCTTTTAAATCACTGGTCGTCCCTAAGTAATAACTATAGACTTCAATGGACTGCCGCGGCCGCTTATGGAACCAATCTCGGGGTTTATCTGTTCCCTGATTCGTTTACCAATCTGGCTTCGATTTTTTACGTTAATAGCCAAAAGCTTGACAACATAGTTTTAGAAAGCATTAGTAATTTGTTTCTATTTGGAAAATTCGATCCATTCTTTTATCAAGCTGTCCCATATCTTTTTAATGTTTGGTTAAAGGAAAATACGCTTGAGCTAGGATTAAAACATCATTTTTATGATTTGTTTTTTGCCATTTTAACTTATATTGATGAAGAATCTCTGAAAGTACTTTTATCTGAAAAAGAAATTCAAGTAGACATCCTTCCTCGCATGCTTGCAGAGGGGCTAAGCCACTGGAAAACGCGAGAGTTTGCCTCACTAATTATAAAACACATGTTTAGCGAAGCAAATAAAGATCAAACAATACAAGAACCACTTAGAATGTTTACTTTTTCCTTATTAGTTAAAGGAGGTTCACCACTAAAGGGAAGCATTCTAACTATATTAAAGGATATCTTACAAGAGCCTTATCGAGAGGTTGCAGTACCGATCGTAAATGAAATTATTAAACTAGAAAGGATGAAGCAAAAATGACGTTCGTTATTGGAACTCAAGAAATAAAAAGTGGGCTATTTGCTGAAAAGCAACCGATGGCCTCTTCAGATGTGGCCTTTGTATATACGAATGCTAGTGGAGACATGATCCCCGTTAAAGCAGGACAAAGACTAAGCCGTATGGAGGTAAAATCCGAAAAACTCACGAAAATGTACAAGATTGAATTAACCCCTAAGGACTTTGAATTTAGAAGAGAGTTTGCTTCTACAGAAGTCGTTGAAACCTTTGTTATTGAAGCAACTGTTCAGGTAAAAGTTGACGATCCTGTCCTTGTTATTCGTAACGGAGATCATAATTATAAGCAACTAATTGACAAGCATTTATACTTTGAAATAGAGAACATCGCCAAAAAATACGATATCAACCAATATCAAGGGTTAAAGTTTGATATTGAAGGACTTCGTAATGATTCTCGATTTACTCATTCTATTGAAAGCATCGGACTTAGATTGCTAGACGTGAAAGCAATAGTCAACTTGAGCGATAAATCAAAAGCACATTTAGAAAAAATGAGGCAATTAGAAAAGGATACTGCTTATAAACAAGCTGAAATTGATAGTAACACCGGGACCAAAATTAAAGAAACACAGTCTAAGACACGCATTCAACATGAAGAAATGGACAATTTACAGCAACTATTGGAAATGTATGGTCCAGATGGAGCCCGTATTGCATATGCGTCTTCCGATCAAGAAAGAATGGCTATTATTCAAGAAATTCAAGAAAAACGTGAAAAAGAGCAGAATGTAAGACAGGAACTCGTCAGTCGTTTAAATAGCGAGGGAAGAACTCCTGAGGAAATCGAAAAAATCTTAAAGTTGACATTCCAAAGCAGTGTGCATGTTAACCCATTATTGACTTCTGCACAATTGCAGTCTGCCGCTCAAATAGAGCAACCGGTGGAACAGAAGGAAGAGGACCCTTTATTAGCAGAGCTAAATAAAGTAATAGAGAAAGGAGAATAAACATGTCGGAGTGGATAACAAACCTTTTTGACTCCATTATGGAACTAATTTATAAATTATACATTGTACTTATGAGCTTATCTGCTCCCTTTCGAATGGCCGTTATTATTTTACTATTAGCTATTGTTCTTCCATATACGATCAAGCTTATTCTCTGGTTATTCAACCATTTAACGAAATATGTAATTCAATTTATGGAAGCTTCATCTAATAAAATTGGCAACATGACAACTAATCGAAGAAAACAAGGAAAAAATCCTTTAGTGGGAACTGGACTGATAGACTGGCTTTTTTCAATAATTGAAGCTCTTGGCACAAAGTTAAGAAACGGAATAATAAAGGGTTCCCAAGTGAAGCCAAAAACGAAGAAAAACTATAAACTTATCAGTATACTATGCATAGTCGGTTTACCTATCTGGGGGCTATTTAGCCCAGCCGGAAAACTAGTTGTTGCCTGGTCGGACTTTGAAAACAGGCTTGTAAGCGAGCATTTACAACCTTTAGGCTATGATCCCTCTACTTATAAAAGCTTTGAACTAGCTTCCACAAGCGTCAAAAGTGCTTTAGAGGGGAACGGCGGGGAAACAGCAACCGCTACTTCATCAGAAGAATACTATGTCTCCCCAAATGAAGATGCCAAGAATGGTGTTTATATCAGAGAAGGCCCAAGTATTGACTCACGTGATATTCATGTTCTTCCTTATGGTGATTACGCTCTTTATTTAGGTGAAGAACAAACCGATGGAGAAGGCCGTATTTGGTATAAAGTCCAAGTTAATGATTCACTAACTGGATGGATTAGCTCAAATGTTGTTGATGTATACGAGTAAAATGAAAAGAAATTATTATTAAAAGCTGATTGCTAGGACGTGCTATCTAATGCTAGCCGTCCTATTTTTTTGGAATGAAAAGTATATTATTCAGAAACAGCTATATGAAGAAAGGAGGTTATTGAATGTCTTTGTTAAAAGAAACAAGACTAAGTGAACGGTTTGAGGTAGCTTACAATAAGATAGATGAAATATTAAAGAAACGTGTAAAACATTATGATAAAAGATTTACGGTACTTCTTAGAGAAGGTGCTAAGCAGCATAGACTTATTAAGGCTTACTCAGAGGAACTAGAACAATACGGAAGACTTCGAAATGCGATTGTTCATGAAAAAAGAGAGTTAGGTACATATATCGCCGAACCACACCATGATGTTGTAGAAAGAATTGAAAGAATTGCAGAAGTCTTTACAAAACCAAACTATGCACTAACCATTGCCACAAAAAGTGTTATCTCCTTTCAATATGAAGATAAAATCACGACGGTTATACAAGCAATTAAGGAGCATAACTATTCACAATACCCTGTTTATAAAAACAAGAATTTTATCGGATTACTAACAACAGGTGATATTGTAAAATGGATGGCAAGCTACACTGTTAATCATATAGTAGATTTGGCAGATGTTAAAGTTATGGATATTTTAATAGACACACTACAACATCCAATTGAATTTGCAAATAAATCGATTGATATTTTTGAAGTAGAAGAAATCTATGAAATTGCCCATAAGAAAAAGACCGATTTAGAAGCTGTGATCATTACTGAAAATGGCATGATCGACGAAAAGCCCCTTGGTCTAATTACAGCATGGGATCTTATTGAAATTGATTATACTGCGGACTAAAGGGACAGGTACCTTGGCCCTTTGTTTCTTTACTACTGCTTCCTTCAAGTTAATAAGGAACGTTGGGACACAGAACCTTTCCCGCTGTCTCCCATCATGTCAGCAAGAAACTTTGAGACATGGAACCTGTCCCTCTGTCTCGCTTTTAAACACTTTAGTGATATGAAATTCAAGAAAAACCTTATTTTATAAGTATTTAAGAAATATAAATAGGTAATTAGCAACCCTACCTACGACACTTATCGACAGTTTTCGACAATGTTATGATTACATTGTGTGTGTTACCTTTCGAGATGCAATTTTTGCATCTCTTTTTTTAATATTCTATGTTAGTGGACTTTATTTACCAGCCTCTCACTTTTTGGTTTACTACATAAAATGAAATGTATGTTTGATATTTCCCACCAAGAAGTTCTTCTAATTCACTTTGGAAAGTCTCCTCAAATAATGTAATAACTGCTTCTTCACCTAAAGGAGAGTTCCAAGTTTCTGTTTTTAAGATTGTTAAATTCATTTCTTTTAATTCCTCGACTTTAAAAGAAACTTTCACTCCATTTCCTAACATTTTATTGAATTGAGCAAATATTGGAGTAGTTTTTTGTTCCAGGTATTCTTTTGTATAAAATTGATTACTTATTTCTTCCTCACTTACATCAACAGCGAATAATCCGTTTTTAGAAAATGCCACACTTGCTTCTCTTGTAGTAGGATTTACTATATTGAATGAATATGTTAACTCTTTATACTTAAGCTCTGTAAATCTATCTTCTTTAACTTCTTCTATTAGCTGTTTATCTTTTAGGACTTCCTTTGCTTCATCAATTGTCATTCCCCACTCTAAACCAGGAAACGCTTTTGTTAATAAAGATGTGTTTTCAATTTCTGTTACGACTTTGTTTTCCATAGTAGCTAACGTATTCGTTACTTTTGTTGGGATATCTTTATATCCACCAGCTTTTTTAATCTCAATAGCACGTTTTTTTAGTCGCTCTAATTTAGCTAGGTCAAGGTTTGCTTTCTCTGTATTGCCCGCCTTTAGAGATTCATTAATAACACCTAAAAGTCTATATTGAGACACTTCATAAATAACACGCTCACGTGCAATCTTGGCATTCTTAACGTAAGTAGAATTAAGAGCATCTCGCTTAGATTTACCTGACACTTTACCGATTGCTTTCTCAGTTTTCTTAATCTCGCTGGACAATTTGTCATATTGATCATTAATAGCCACAATATCCCCTGAATCAATCGTCTTTTCAAAGCTGGATAGTTTATTTTGTAAACCTTTCCCCAGCTTAGTTGCCTCATCAAGGCTACTAGCAATAGCTTGCTTCGAAAAGGATACTGTGAATATTAAAATGATAAAAGTTAAAAAAATTTTTTTCATACATAAACTCCCTCATCAGATATAGGTCTATTAACCCATAAAAATATTACCATATTATGTGATATTCTGTAAATAAACACAATATATTAATCAGTTAAAAAACGCCATCTTTAATCAAAAGACTGTAGGCGACTCAATATCTGAGTTTGCCTACAGTCTTTTTTGACAAAACTAGTATGATAATCTATGACTAGGTGTTAAAACTTATAATTTTTCAAAGAGATGGAATATGCTGTCATATAACTATTACCTGGCTCCCACTCACTTGAACTTATTTTTATTGATAACTGTTCAAATGGGTCATTTTTAATCCAATTATGTCTTTGAAAGAAAAGTGGAGATGGGCTAAGGCCACTACCATCAATTCCATCCTTTGGTTCTCCAAATAAACTTTTTGTTTTTATGTATAAACTATTATAATCTGTTTCTATTTGTTTAATATCTGGTATATCACTTGTTATTAGTTCATTAATTACGTAAATAGAAACTAGTTTATTATTATTAAACGCCAATGCGATTCTCTGATTTTCCGAACCTAAATAACTCTCTAACAGATTAGTCCATCATATGTTAAGAATACAGTACTTGCGTTATAATTATCATTTTGACTAAGGCTGTATCCGGACATTACGCCCATTACTTCCTCTACCGTCATATCCCAACTAAGATTAGGATGAAGTGTACTCAAAATACTTTTTGAGTTCAGGTTTGCTTCTGCAGAATTTTCTTTGTTTTTAAGAGTATTATTAATCTGAGTAGGTAAAGCCTAATACCCTCCTGCATTTTTAATCTCAACTGCTCCCTTTTTTAATCGATCTAACTTAGCTAGGTTTTGTTTAGCTTTCTCGTCGTGGCCAGATTCAAATAGGCCCTCAATTATATTTATTAAACGATATTGTGATACCTCATAGATAACACGTTCTCTTGCTATTTTTGCTGGCCTTACGTATTTGGCATTAAGGTTATCTCTTTTGTTTTTTCCAGACACCTTTCCAATGGCTCTTTCTACCTTCTTTATGTCATTGGAAAAGCCATCATATTGTTCATTAATACTAACTATATCTCCTGAATTAATTGACTTTTCAAATGTCTCTAAGTGATTAGCCAGTTTATCTCCTACATTTACAGCATCGTCCAATGAACTTGCATATGTGGTGTTCATACTGATAATAAATGTAATTACTAGTGTGAAAAGAAATATGTATGTTTTCAAGTTATGTCTCACCTCTACAGTTTATTAGACCTATGAATATTTTACCGTAAAATTAAAACCAGAATACAAGAATTGAAAGTTTTACAACTAATTGGAACTGCTCAGCAAACCATGGATAATAAAACCATTAAAACAAGAACTTCATGGTCTAAACCAAGAATAATTATTCTATCAAACATTTACAACAAGGAAACTGTCCCTCTTGCCCTCCACCATTGGATCACTTCTTGCCTGTACATCTACTGGAAACTACATGTAGTCGTTAAAGTCATGTGCACTATTTTATAAAAAACAATAAACTAGCGCCTATATCCCTTTTCTCCCTGGAATAGACGCTAGTTTACTAGTACTCAATTAAATTTTATCTTTATTAGTAGAAAAGTTCTCCAAGGCAAACCTGGGACAAGGAACCAGACCCCTATTCAAAAAACTCCTTCTATGTCCAGGACTATTCACCCAACCGCTAACTACTGCTTCAGGTGTTTGATAGCCGGCAGCGATATTTTCAGCTGATACTTGATAAGTGATATCAAACTGCTTCATCATTTCAGTGGGTGAACCGTATGTTGGAGATTGATGACTAAAATAGTTGTATAAACCCTTATCATTGGATTTTTCTCTTGCAACAGAACTTAATTTAAAGTTTAAGTTTTGTGGGTTATCTTTACCGCATATTATCCTTTCGATATTTGTCATTAAAAAACATTGTATTCAAACTCGTTAATCCTAAACTATTACCCTCTTCGATCTTTACGAAATGTTTAGTTCTTAAGGAGTTTTCAAACATTTCGAGTGAAGTATCAATACCTGTTGGTACATCTTCATAATGACCTGCTTCTTTAATTGCTACTGCTCTCTTTTTTAATCGAGCTAACTTATTTAAATCGCTAGTAATATCTGAGTTACCATCAATAACTTGTAATCCGATATTTTACAATTTGAATCCATCAGTTATTACTCATTTCTATTCCGTACTTTTAAGGACTAGATTCTGCTTCAGTCTATCTAGAATCTCTACTTCTAGTTGGCAAGCCTCCATAAGATAGGCTTCTATTGTTCCAAATCGTTCCTTAATATTGGTATATAATTGCTCGAGCACTTCAGGATGAGCCTTTAATATGAATTCAGTACGCTCTGGGGAGACATGAAAAAGAGTCATCCATCTCATGACTTTTATAAATATATCTAATCGATGTTTGTAATAATCGTTGGTTAAGAGATATTCTTCCAATACCTTTTGATAGGGTACCTGGACTAAGGACTGAATGATTGATGCAATAATCCCTGTTCTATCCTTTCCAGCTGAACAATTGATGAGCACCGGCCAATTTTTATCATCAGAGATTAAGGTAAGTATTTTCTTTATCTGTGGCGTTTGATAGAATGCAATACTATGATAATACTCCCTAGTAAAGTTTTTAAAATCGTCTGCTCCTGTCTTTCGAAACAAAAAGCTAAGAAACTTTCGGAAATTAGCATCTTGAGTCTCTATGGGAAGTAGAGGAATGTTCACAGAATTAATCTCCTCGGCAGAAAGTAATATGGGCTTATTCTTGTTATATTCTTTTTCTGATCGAAGGTCTAAAATTGTTTTAATCTTAAATTTTTTCAATTTTTCCAGATCAGATGGAGTCATGCTTGATAATTTATCTGAGCGATAGAGCACACCTTGCTTTAAGGTAGATCCTTGCTCTGTTTTTATCCCTCCGATGTCACGAAAATTATATATTTTTTCAAAGTGTTGTATTAATAGTTTGTTACTCATAATTCACTCCCACTTACCCCATGTAATAGGTAGCCAAAAGCTATCCATAGAGGTGAGAATACAAGACCTAAGAATGCTAGTTCAGTCGAAATCCATTTTACACGTGAATCTGACAATGCAGCTCCGAGATAAACACAAGCAGTATACGCTAAGAATGATGCAAACAATTGATAAGAAAACGGAGATGAAAAGGAAAAGAATAGTTTACAAACCAGTAATGCTAATAGAATACCTACAACCACACTTTTGAACTCTATTTTTTTCATCATTCACCTCGTAAGTTAGTTTTTGTTGATTTTATTAAAATAGATGTTCCTGATGTTATTTACACAACCCCACCGCTGCCATTGGCGCTCTATGGAACGTCAACGACAAAAGGCACTGTCAAGATATTCCCGTTTCTTTGAAATTGGGCCCAAATTTTATAGACTCCAGGTTGTGGGAATGTGGTTTCAAAGAGGGCAACAGGGCCGCTCCCTTGATTTTCTAATGCATGAACATGTAAATATCGTTCACTGTCTTCAGATAAAACAACAACGTGACCAATAGATCCTAGATAGGGTTCAAGGTCAGTTATTGGATCCTTGAGATCACCTTCCGTTAACCTAAATTCTAATGTAAGCTCCTTCCCAGCCTCTAGCCCAGAGTTTACAGTTAACGATACATTTATTCCTTCTATAATTTTCTCGAGACGATGATCAACAGATACAGGACTTAGTTGAGCAGCTTCTCCTTCAACTGTTACCCATTCCATTTTACTCATGGAATCACCATCTTTTGGCTTGAAGTCCGCTATCATCCGATACTCGCCGCCAGCTGGGAAATGATTCTCCACCTCAAATACTCCATTCCCCTTATACTCTGGATGAATATGGTTAAAATAGGATAAATCTTTACTAACTACGATCAAATGTAGTAGCTTTTCATGAGTAACCTCAAATTCTTCAATGGGGTCACCGTTGTTAGCAACCGTCATTCTTATTAAATGGTCATCACCAGGAGCTTGACGTTCATCAAGCTCCCACTCCACCTTCACATCATCCGTCATGATTCTTTTACTCTCAACCACCTCCTCTTCATCCCACGATGAATCTGAATTACAGGCTGTCAGTAACAATACAGCCGAAAAACATAGAAATAAGATCAGGCTTTTTTTACTCATATCGCAACGCCTCATTTAATGGAATTTTTGCAGCTCTTCTTGAAGGGGCAAAACTTGAAACCAAGCTTATGAGTATTCCAAACGAGAAAATCAACGTAATGATCAGTGGGGACACGCCAAACTCAAACGTTAGGTTATTATACTCCATAAAGCCAGATGTCATATAGATTAATAGGATACCGAATAGAATACCGATGACAGTTGCTGCTAAGCCTATTCCGAACCCTTCAAGAATAACCATTCGGACGACTTGTTTTCGTGTGACCCCTACTGCACGCATCATTCCGATTTCACGAACACGTTCCATGATATTGATTAGCAATGTATTCGTGATTCCGATCCCTGATATAATAATTGCCAAAATGACTAATGCATTAATAATGCTAAACGAGCTTGTCACCATGGAGCCTATGACGGTTACCCAATCCTCTGGACCCCACATTTCTTCCACGCGTTCTCCAAATTGCCCATAGATATTTTCTCTTAACTGAAGTGAACTTGTTTCATCATCCTTCAACACTAATGCATTTTTTTCAAATTTCACTCCGAAGCTCTCTTTAAAATGAGCCTCGTTCATAAACGCACCATATCCTCTATTTTTCATTGTATTAACGACAGCAATAACCTTAAATGACTTTGCTCCATCTAGGGTATCTAGCATGATGCTTTCTCCAATTCTTCCACCCCATACTTCGTAGGAAATTTCATCAAGAATGATTTCATCGTCATGTAAACGTTTAATTAAGTCACCATGTGTTTCATTTTGTCCGGTAAACAGCGGAAAACGATTAATCCAATCTTCTCCAACTCCAAATATAGGGAGCATTCGTTTTTCTCCATCAAGAGTCCAGATGATTGATTGCAAAGAATATGTCGTTGCATCGGCAACACCTTCTGTATTTTTGATTTTTTCTAGATCTCCTTCTTCAATGTGGTGAAACATGATATCAAGATTCCCACCATACGTTGAATGAACCATTTTTTCATAGGTCTGTAATAGTGCTGAATTCAGGGAACTCATTAATACAATCATGGCAATCCCTAGGCAAAGTATGACAGAGGTCATCGAAGAGCGACTAAGATTGCGATGTAAATTCCTCATTGCCATATCTCCTGAAAATCTGAATATAAGACCATAAAACCCTTTTATAACGAGTACAAACAATCTAAATAAATATGGGAAGATGCATGCAATCCCCACCATTAGTGGCAAAACTAATAGTAAATGTTCAATAAAAAAACTTGAAATAATTAGAACGATACCGAGGATCCCCACCCATTTATTCGTAGGTTTCGCTTTTGATTTGTGCTCCTTTAATACTTTTATCACGCTAATTTTTCCTACATCTCTAATCGGATACCAAGCTGCAATGACTGGAACAACCAATCCTGCGAGTAACGATAATAAAATCCCTGGTAAAAGAACAATACTATTTCCTTCTTGAATACCGATCAGCATAAAGACGATATTTGTTAACCCTAATGCCATTCCATATCCAACGACCAACCCAATTACAGTTCCAATCAACGCTAACAGGATCACCTCTGATAACACCATGGCCTGTAGTTGTCCTGGGGTATACCCAATCGTTTTTAGAACGGCAAATTCATTTTTTCTTTCCTTTATGCTCACGTATAGTGAATTAAAGATGATGAAAGCACTTAATATGATCCCTAGGAAACCAGCGATATACAATGCCATGAAAAAGGAATCCATTTTTTGGAATTCTTCATTAATATTGATAACGACTGGTTGCATAAAGATGTCTGAATTCATTTTTGCAATTTGATCAGCTGCTTGCTTAACAGATGCAACACTTTCCCGATCATTTGCTTTTCCTTGAATTCCTTGAATTTGACCCTCTAACCCAAACCATTCTTGAACAACTGGTAGTGGAAGAGCAACTGCCCAGTGATGATACTTTGCCATATTCCAACTGGATGGTCCCATTAACTCTTGTGTGTACTTGATAATAGCGGAAACCTCGATGTTTTTTATTCCTTGATCTGTATTAAACGAGATAGAATCACCAATCCTTGAACCCCATATCTTAGCTGTTCTATCAGTTATAACAGCACCTCCACCGTTTAGATCGCCTTCGATTAGCTCAAATCCAGTAACAGTTGTATCGAGCTTACTGTAACCTGTCACAACCACCCTTTTTTGGATAGATGATATCTCTTCCTCCTCTACGACAAGCTTTGTATTTTCTTTTAATAGTGCAACAGATGTCGCACCATCAATCGTTTCCATTTGCTTATGCACGTCTTCTGAAAAATACGCATCGGTGCCTGCCAGAATGAAATCCGCTTTTGCGAAGGCTTTTTGCACAAAGATTGGAAATGACTTCTCTGCTGAATCCACTGCAGCAATAACCGAAAAAGTGGACGCGACACCGATGACAATCGATAAAATTGTCAGGAAGGTTCTCAACTTTCGACGCATTAAGTTACGCCAAGCGATTTGCCATTGTTTCATTATGATGACCTCCTTTTACACCGTCCTCTATAATTAATCCATCTCGGACTGTGATGATCCGATTGGCAACTTGTGCCGCTTGTAAATCATGGGTTACCATCACGATGGTTATTTGGTCCTCTAGATTAAGCTTTGAAAGTAAGTTCAAAATCCCTTCCCCATTTATCTGATCAAGATTTCCTGTTGGTTCATCCGCTAAAATTAACTTTGGTTTCATAGCCAATGCTCTGGCAATTGCTACCCTTTGTTGCTGCCCTCCACTTAACTGAGAAGGAAATTGAGATTCTTTTCCTTCAAGTTTCACATCAGATAAAAGCTGGCTAACTGTCGATTTAATTTTCTCTTTAGAAGCATTGTTTGCTGATAGTGACAAGGCAATGTTTTCTCCCACTGTCATCATCGGTAAAAGCTGATAGTTTTGAAAGACGAAGCCGACTTTTGTACGTCGGAATTGAGTCAGTTCTTTCTCACTTAATCCATTTAATTGAACATCATCCACCACAATGTTTCCTGTGCTTGGTAGATCTAGACCCCCGAGCAATTGCAGTAAAGTACTTTTCCCTGATCCACTTGGGCCCATTATCGCTACAAATTCGCCCTTTTTAATGTGGATATTATTATCTTTTAATGCGTAAAAATCTCCTGATTCTAAAGAATACACCTTTGATACATTTGACACTTTTATCATTTTTATTTCCCTCCACTATTGATTTTTTTTGTGTTTGAAACTATTTTTTTGTGTTGTTTGTTATACGTTAAAGATGCAATGGCTAGCAGTAAAATGAAGCCAAGTAGTAGCCACAAAATGTAAGTTGGTAAAAACGTAAATGCAAGAACAAACCAAGCAAAAAATAATGCCGATGGGCTAAGGCCTTTTAAGATTTGATAGAGGATTTTCACAAAGCCCCTATTATATAAAGGTGTGGCCTCAAGAAGAAAAATAAATGGATTACAAAATGTTCCAAATGCGAGTGGAATCACAGCAAACACCGGAAGCTGATGGTTCGTTCCTAGCTCTAATAGAAACACCAGACCAATTGAAAAAGCCTGCATGATAAAATCTAAATGAGCGGATTTTAATTTTCTAGGATTCGTAAAAAACTGCTTTAGCTCGGAATGATGCAGATAATATACCGCTCCAAGTGGCAGTGATAATAATAGTCCCACCAAAAAGATAAAACCTGCCCAGTGTAATAGAAATATATTCAATTAATTACCTCCTTCTTTTTCAGTAATGAAATAAATTCTGGCTAACAATTTTCCATCTTCTATATGACCTCACCAATTTCTGTTGTTAATGTAAACCACCAATATGAACTGGATATGAACTACTGAAAAAACTCTTCTTACCACCCTGTTTCAAATAAAGTCCATACGACTAACAGAAAAGCAAACGTTGAAAAAACAAAAATAACAATGACAAGTTGCACTGATACAACAGGCTCTTTTAACTGTTCGTAAATGAACCATAGTATCGAACCTAAAGTTAAAACAATCAGCCCCCTTCTCACGGAAATAGCCATTTCAATAAACACGTTACATGCGACAATCATTGAAAGTATTAATGGTAGTAACATGAGTTTGGGAAGATTCACAAAAGGTTGCTCCCTCCTATTCTTTTAATAAACGCTTTATAAGATTGACTATGAACATACTATAAAACCTCAATATGAACTGAATATGAACTTGTGAAATAAAATGAAGAAGAAAGGATCATCGTTATTCCGAAAGGATGAATATATAAAAAACGCCCAGATTTTTCTGAGCGTTTGATCAGTTTATAATGTTGGATTTATTGTTATCCAACGATTTTTTGTTGAAGTATTTCCAAAACGTATAATTGATAAAGAAACCCGAAATCAATAGCTGATTTCGGCCTCTTAACATATAAATGATTTATATCATTCCAGCTTTTTATCCTTTAAATTCCATAGGTATTGTAACAGTGAATGTTGCCCCTCCTTCAGGGCCTTCTCCTACTTCAATCGTTCCATGATGAAGATGGATGATTTGTTGAACAATGGATAAGCCAAGACCGTTTCCTTTAATAGAAGGATCTCGGGACTTATCCACTTTATGAAATGGTTTGAAAATATCTTTTCGTTCCTCTTCTGGAATGCCTTCACCATTATCTGTGATTGATACTGTGAATACAGTATTCTTTACCTTAGCTGTTATTCGAATTTCCCCTTGTCTAGGGGTAAATTTAATACTGTTATTAATAATATTTGTCCACACCTGTTTCAGCTGGTCTTTATCTGCTTCAACTTTCAACGGCTCAAGCTTAATATCAAAGGTAATTTCCTTAGTGCTCCATTGCGGCTCCAATCCAATAACCACATCTCGCAGTTGTTCATCTAAACGGAAAGAAGTGATTACATGCTGATGCTGGTCATGCTGAAGATGAGATAATCCTAACAAATTCCTTCCTAGACGAGATAAACGCTCACTTTCCTGTTCAATAATTGTCAAGTACTGGTTTCGCTTTTCCTCACTCATTTGCTTTTGTCTTAGAGCTTTTGAAAAACCTGAAATCGATGTTAAGGGTGATTGAATTTCATGTGAGACATTGGCCACAAATTCTTGACGCATTTGATCAAGCTTTCCAAGTTCCCGAGCCATCTCATTAAAGCTTGCACTTAAGACACCAATCTCATCTTTTCGTTTCGTAGGAAGTTCGATATTAAAATGACCCTGGGACATCTTTTTTGTTGCATCTGTTAAGCGAATAAGAGGTTTCACAACATAACGTGCTGCAATAATAATTAATAGGCTTCCTAAAAATAAAATGATAACATACATGAGATGAATAGAATTCATAATCTCAACTTCGACTTTATTCCTGTCAACCGTTAAAAATAATGCATAAGACTCTCCGTTATCTTCAAATGGTATTCCCACTATCGGAAGATGATTCATTCCTGCATATATATAATCTTCTCTCCCTCCCGATAAAACGCTCTCTATGTAGTTCCTATCCACTTCCATTTCTTCTCCAAGAAGTGGAATACCTTCTTGATTGTATAGCTGAAGACGAGTTTGGGCTGTGCCAGTAAATGCCTCTAAAAAAGGTAGTAGCTGATCAGATTCTGTAGATTTATAGATTTCAATGACCTTTTCCCCATTGCTAACGAGGATATCTCGAATCTCAGAATGGATTCTCCCTTGGTACATTAGATTGGTCCCAATATAAGCAATCACTAAACTCAACATGACCGTACTGACAAAAATAACAACAATTCGAGTGTATAATGACTTAATCTCTGTACACCTCCAAGCGGTACCCAAGGCCACGAATGGTTACGATCTTAAAGTCATTTTCGAACTCTGCGAAACGTTCTCTAAGTCGTTTGATATGGACATCAACTGTCCGTTCATCCCCCTCATAATCAATGCCCCAAATTTCCTCAATAAGATTGTCACGAGTGAACAACTGCCCAATATAGCTACCAAGCTTGTATAATAGTTCAAATTCCTTCATTGGAATCGTTACCCTTCTACCATCCTGATATATTACTTGATATGTTTTGCGATCTAACTCAACTTCTCCAAGATTTATCATATTAGAAGCAGCAATCCGGTATCGTTTAAGAAGTGCACGTACTCGTAGAACTAGCTCAACTGGGTCAAAAGGCTTTACCAAATAATCATCTGTACCAAGCTTAAACCCCTTAATTTTATCTTGAGCCTCTCCTTTTGAGGTAATCATCAAGATTGGGATATCGCCTAATTCACGAAGTTCCTTACATAGCTCCCAACCATCTAATTTAGGCATCATAATATCTAAGATCACTAGGTCCAACTTATGATTCTCTGCATAATCCAATGCCTCTGCCCCATTTGACATCTCAACAATCTCAAAGCCCTCATCATCCAAATACAGACGAACAAGTTCACGAATATGAGCTTCATCATCAACAATCATAATCTTCGCCAATTAACAAGTCCCCCATCTATTTGATCATAAAGTTCATATTCTATTATATTCTGAGAAGTTATTATATGGAATAGATATCCATTTCCCGTCTTGCTAAATTATCATCATCGACTTAATTCTTCTTTTTCAATACCGATAAAGAATATGTATTTCTTTCATTTAAAAAGGAGAATCAATATGACATTATCCAGAACCCAAGAATCACAAATCCTAGATTTACACCTAATCGGTACTGCTCAGCGGGCAATTGCTAAAGAAGTTGCTGTTTGTTTAGATAGTGTAAATAAACGTATTCAGCACTTTAAACAAACCGGTACCACACATATGCCTTATAAAAAGAGAACTTCACAGTATGACCCCCAAGAAGAAATGATCAGACAAAGAATTCGGTATTATCTATCATTAGAGAAACGTAAAAGTAGATTCACAGTAAATCAATTACATCTGAGTCTACTAAATGACGGTTATATTGTTAAAAAATCTAAAGTAGGACAATGGGTAAGATTTGAGCGAAATCGTTTGAAGGAAAGCTATCTAGATATTTATCATGAACCAGGTGTAGCTGTACAATTCGACTGGGGATCAAAAACAATTAGAGTAAATCAGCGTAACAAACTTATCCATTTTGCAGTGTTTGCTCTACCTTACAGTAATTTTCGCTATGTACATGTTACTGAGAAAATGGATTCAAAGTCTTTCGTAGATGCATTTATCTCTTTTACAAAGCATATCAAATGCGTATTTTCCATTCTACTTATAGATAATATGAAAATTGCTGTAAAAAATCGTTCATTTAGGGAAAACCAAATACAATTAACAGACCTATTCAAACAGCTAGAGAATCATTATGGAATGACGGTACGCCCGTGTACTCCTTATAAACCAAATCAAAAGGGAACTGTTGAAAATGCTGTAGCTACATTAAAACAAGAACTTCATGGTCTGAACCAAGACTATAAATCTATTAAGCATTTACAAAATGAAATAAACGTGATCTTTAAAAGATTGAATGATAAAAAACACCCAACAAAAAATAATACATGTCAGAAACTAATGAAATATGAGTGTTCACTGGCAGGCCAAGTTCCTTCAAAGCATTTCGTTTACTTTCATGAGATTACTAGAAAGGTTAGAAATGATACATTAGTTTCATTAGATGGTAATTATTATTCTGCACCTGAAGAATATAAAGGAGAAAAGGTGAAGATAAAATATAATGACCGAACTGTTAAGATCCTGTCTAGTGATGGGAAAACTTTAGCTAAATATAGCCGTTGCTACGGAAAGGGATACAGGAAATACAGAGTATGGAATATGTTACGTATGCATCAGCATAAATCAGATGGTTTTGATCAATCCAACCAGAAAAGACAACTACCTCGCTGGCTTAAAAAACTATATGATCAGCATTTTAACCAATACGCAGAAGAATACTTTATATTTCTTGAATTAATTAAGAATGCTTCGAGGGATAATGTAAAGAGGTTATTAAAATATCACAGCGTACACGATATAAAGTTAACATCTATTTCAGCTTTGGACTTTATATCTAGATGTTAGAAAAACAATTGTTCTTTGATAATTAAATAACTTAAAAAAGTTCATACTAAAAACAATATGCCCCCTTTTTTACCCTCTTTAGATATCTGAATAGTCTAATATTTCGCTCGAGATAAAAGTAATATCTGTCTATATATATAAGAATAACTTGTTATTACTGTTCTACTTTTATTAGTTAATCTGTTCTGTTTTTGGTGAAAAAGATCCACTCATCTTGTTGTATCTTATTATGCATAAGTAGATTTTTCAGAAAGGAGGGTTCATCATAAAACATAGATTCCATTAATACTCTACGACCATCTAATTGCATAATCTCTTCTTGTAATGATTTTAATTTAAGAAAGTGATTTATAAGTTTTCGCTTCCAATTCTGGGATATTTCATTTTGGCTAGGATTGTTAAATAAGAAATCCAAGAGAGAACCTTCTACACTTTTAATAAAAATAGCCTCATCCATACTCCCTTTACAACTATTACAGGATACATGGTTAGGTATAGTTACTAAGGGTTTTAAACAATGAATGCAGAGTGACAACTGAGGTAAAAGGTGTTTTTTTGGTTTTCTTCCAGTCCTTTCTGTTGAAAGTTTTACTTGTACATATTGATATACATCTTTATTTAACAATGGTTCAACCTTTTCTGATTTTACTCGGTAACGCTCTCCTTTAAACTCACCTGTCAAAATCCCAGCATATATATCATTCCGTAAAATATATGAAACAGCTTTAGTGCTCCAAGTCTTCCCTCGTTTAGTTAAACCATAGTATTGGTTTAAATGATTCTTTATATTTGTCATTGAAACATTTGCAAGATAAGCTAAAAAAATATACTGAACAGCTTCTAAACTTTGCATTTCTCTTAAATCATTTGTTTCATTAAAATCTGCAAGAACTAAATCTTTCTTATTCTTTTGTATATAACCGAGGGGTTTATGTTGCCCTCTGAACAGCTTGTTAAACAAAACAACTGCTTTTCTTCCTGAATTAACCCTATCTAGAAGTAACAATCTTTCCTCTTCTGCAAAGACGGACTTCATCATGAGAATTAACTTGAAATATTCATGGTCATTAGTTATGCCCTCTACAACAAAAGTAATATTCTTTACTAATTTGCTAATCTCTAATACTAGGTCAATGTTGTTACGAAAATCTCTACCTAAACGGTCAACAGTATAAAATATTAAATCTGTTATATCTTCATCACCTGTTTTAATTAAATTTAGCATTTTCTGTAACTCCGGACGATTTGTATTAGTACCACTGTAACCAATATCACTAAATCGGTACTTTAGATAGATATCGTTACGTTTACAAAAATCGAGGCATCTTTCTTCTTGATATAAGATACTTTCCCTATCATCCAATGTTCCTTTAGGTTTAATTGATTTTCGACAGTATGAAATACCAATTCTCAGTGAATCCATTTAACACCTCTTTAGAAATACAATTTATTAAAGTTACAAAGTGCTTAAAAACGATTATTACCCTTTGACTTTATAAACTGTGAGAAGTATATGTCAAACTAATTAAGTTAATATACACCTCCAATAAAAATGCATACAACAAGCATTCACTTTGGAATGATTGTTGTATGCATGGTTTGAACTAAACACATAATTTTTATTCATAAAAACTATATCTGTTTAAAATAATTTATTAGGGAAATATAAATAATTTTAATGTAGTTACGGGTGTAATTTTGTGGTTAGACTTATTATAAATAAGCACTGAAATCCTACCTATAGAAAGTAAAAAGACAGAAGGTATTATACCTTCTGTCTTTTGAAAATTTATTATTTAATTGTTACAGATTTGTTGTTAGCTAATGGGTTAGAAGCAGCATCTGCACCAGTTAAAGTACCAGTAGCAGCAGTTGCAACCTTTAATGTTAATACATCAGCAGCTTTGATGTATCCACCATTGTAAGCAGCAGCATCAACAAAAGTACCTTCAGCTAGTAAGATATCATGACCAGCATCATATCCAGCACCGTTTGAACCACCAGCTACGTTAATGAAGATTTTCTCATCACCAGTAGCTTGTAGACCAGCATCATGAGTAACTGCGATTTGTAATAGAGTACCACCAGCATCTGCACCAGTTGTAATATTAGCAGGGGAAACTGCAGTTGTAGCAAGTTCCTTACCATTTAATGTTACAACTAAATCAGCAGTTAAAGTACCAGTTACAGCTTCAGAGTAACCAAGAGTGATAGTTCCGTCGCTATTTAATTTACCTGAGTTAAGTACAGGTTTAACATCGTCAGTTAAAGATAAGTTGTTAACAGCAACTACGTCAGCAACGTTACCAGCTTGGTCTTTAATTCCAGTGATAGTGAATGCATAGTTATTGCGGCTAGCATCAACAGAACTAGCAGGTAATTTCACGGTTACAGCGTGTAAAGTGCTATCTTGAGCATTAGTAGCAATTACTACATAGCTTCCTGCTGGAAGTGGTTTTCCATCTAAACGATAATTATCAACGTTTTGTACAGTAGCTTTGTCTAAGTTAGCTTCAGTAACAGTGAAAGTGATATCGTTATTTGAGTTACCTACGTTTGCTACAACTGGTTTTTGAGTATCAGATAAAGTAGCATGTAAGTTAACACCATTTAGAGTAGCAGCCGTGTTTTTATTGTTACCAAGTGAGGCATCAGTTGTAATACCTTCTGAAACAATTACAGTTGCAGTCTTAGAAGTTGTTGCAATTGTATTAGCTGTGAAAGGAATAACTAATACTTTTGAATCCTTACTGTTAAGAGAAGGAGCACCTAGTGTAACTTCACCAGTAATGTCTTTTCCATCTTGGTCAATTAACGTAATAGTTCCCGCAATTGCATTACCTGGGTCTTTTACTTTTTCATCAAACGTAACAACTAATGCACCGTTTTGGTGAGTTGTTCCATCATAAGTAGCACCTTTAGCTAAAACTGTAGTCGATAATACTTTAGGAGCTACAGTATCTTTAGTTAATGTTGCAGTCTTAGTAGTTGCTGCAATAGCATTACCAGAAGAATCTTTAATAGCATTTGTGAACACAAAGCTTAAGTTTTCTGTATTTGAAGTAGCATATAAACCAGATGAGAAGTCAATTGTGAATTCTTTGTTTGAAGTGCCCTCAACACGGTTTACAGTGTAAGAACCAGTTGCCACACCATTACTATTTAATACAGTAACTGTATTGCTAGAAAGAGTTGAAATATTCATGCTCTTATCAAATACAACTTTCACTTTATCATCTTCTAAAGCTTCAACAGATGTAATAGTTGCAGCGTTAGTATCAGATTGAACAGTAACTGTTGTTTTTGTTGGGTTAGCTTTGACTAAGTTACCAGCATAATCTTTTAAGTTTAATACTTCTACTTCATAAGATTGACCAGCAGTTAAGTTATCAGTAGTTTGTAAAACTACTTCATAAGGGTTAGAACCTGCAGTTGGAGTTACAGTCTTACCTGCTACTTTAAATACTCCTGTTGTTGAGTAAGCAACTGGCTCACTGAAAGTAAGTGTTACATTTTTAGTAACAGTTGATGCTTTAGATGATACAGAAACTAACTCTGGAGAAACTTCATCTTTAACAACGATTTCAGTAGTTGATTTAGGGAAAGCTTTTCCATCTGTTGTTTTAACACCATCAACAACAAAGTTGAAAGCTGTGCCAGCTTGGATACTAAGAGCTGCTTCAACAGTTTCCGCCTCTACAGTAGTAATTACTACAGATTTACCATCTTCCTGTAATTCAGCAGTGAATGCATCTACACCTGTGTTATCAAATGCTGAATCAGATAATGCTTTAACAGCGTTATCACTGTTACGTTGTACTTGATAGCTAGCTAATGCTTCAGCAGTATCTTTGTCAACAACTTTATTGAAAGTTATTTTAACTTGTTTAGCGTTAATCGCACTTACAGATTTAACTGCAGGAGCTAAAGTCTCTTCGTAAGCTACAACAGTTGCAGCTTCAGTTGTGCGTAATTGTGCTTCGATTTCTGGAAGAGCTGGGTATACGTCAGTGCGGTCTGGGTAAAGAGCTTTACCAGCTTCTTTGATTTCAACAGCACGCTCTTTTAAACGATCTAATTTAGCTAAATCAGCTTCAACATTAGCAGTGTTTCCAGCTGCGATGTTAGCGTTGATTTGAGTTAATAGGTTGAATTGAGAAACTTCATAGATTACTGACTCACGAGCAAGTTTAGCATCTAATAAGAAATCTGCTTTGAATGCTTCACGAACAGCTTCTCCACGAACTTTACCGATTGTTCTTTCTGCTTTTTTGATTGCAGCAGATAGAGTGTTGTAGTTTTCAACAACTTCAGCAGTGATTTCGCCAGCTTCAACGTCAGCTTGTAAAGCTTCAGTAGCATCAGCAAGTTCACCAGATAAGATGTTTACTGCATCGATGTAACGAGCAGCGTAAGTTTGTAATTCAGTTGCTTGTGCAAGAGTTGCTTCATAGTAAGCTTTCTCTTTACCAGAGAATGCAGCTACTTGAGCTTTTGCATTAGCGATAGATTTTTTAGCTGAATTGAATGCTGCTGTGAATTCAGCAGATACAGTAAGATCAGTGTTACCGTAGAATTTTGTTAATGCTTTTGCATTTGTGCTTGCTTGTACTACTGCTTGTTCTACTGAAGATGCAGCAGCAGCTCCAGCTGGGTTAGCAGCAACAACAGTTGTTACAGCTGCAGCAGCTGTTAAACCAAACTTTGCGACTTTCTTTTTAGACATTGTGTGTGTTCCCCTTTCGAGTTTTGAAAAATTATTGTTTTTATCAATAGGAGATATAGGTGTATAGCTAAATCCCTATTAATCTACTAACTATTCTAGCTATATTCTCCTGTACATTTAGAAATTATTTCATATTCTAGTAGAAAATTCAACTATTTTTTTAGTTAATTTCTTCTAATTTATGAAACTCTTTCTCCCAGATGAATACATTACCAATAATATAACATAACTCGGAAAAATTCTAGTACTTTCGACTATTTTTATTTTCCAAATAATTGTAATTTAATATTTCATTAAAATATTAAACTATGTTAACTATGGTAAGTGCTAGGTAAGATGTATCACTACTCAAAATATATTTTATTTGAATAGCATGTATAAAACAACCTTACACCAATATTATCGACATAAGGTTGCAATTATTTAGGCTTTTTTAAGATAAATTATTAATGGATTTTCTTCCAATTGAGTGATATTCTACCTTATATTTTGCCGCTTCTTCTAAATCATAGCAGTTTCGTCCATCAAAAATAACCGGAACCTCTAACCAGTTCACATAATCGACAAATTTGATGTTTTTGATTTCATCCCACTCGGTCACGATGAAAACAACATCTGCCATCTTCACAGCTTCTTCTGCTGAATTTGTGTAGATCGTTTCTGCTGGTAGTAGGTTCTTCGCATTATCCATGGCGATTGGATCGTAGCCTACGACTTTAGCCCCTTCCTGCACTAGTTCATGAGCTAAAGTGATTGAAGCTGCTTCACGCATATCATCTGTGTTTGGTTTAAATGCAAGACCAAGTAATGCAACTGTTTTGCCTTCCAGTGAACCAAAACGTTCCTTTGCTTTCTTAAGGAGTAAACGCTGTTGTTCGTTGTTAACCTGGATTACAGATTTTAATAAATTAAACTCATGCTCAACGAAGCTTGCGATTTGGACAAGCGCGTTTGTATCCTTCGGAAAACATGACCCTCCATAGCCTATTCCTGCCTGCAAGAATTTATTCCCAATTCTATCGTCCATTCCCATACCTTTTGCAACATCACTTACATTTGCGCCTAATTTTTCACAAAGGTTTGAAATTTCGTTAATGAAACTGATCTTTGTAGCAAGGAATGCGTTTGATGCATACTTGATCATTTCAGCACTGCGGATATCTGTTTTATAGATAGGAATACCAAATGGCTTGTTTACTTCTTCTATAATAGCTGCTGCTTGCTCTGAGTCTGCTCCAATAACAATACGGTCACCATTAAACGTATCCGACACGGCAGAGCCCTCACGAAGGAATTCTGGGTTAGAGACTACCTCAACGTTTACGTCTTTCGTTAAGTACTCAAGGATAATTCTCTTTACCTTTTCATTTGTTCCAACTGGCACTGTGCTCTTTGTGACAACGACTGCATCGTTTTGTAGGTTTTGGGCAATGTCCTTCGCTACCTGTTCGATGAAGCGCAGATCTGCTGTACCGTCTTCGCGCTGAGGAGTACCAACGGCAATATAAACTACCTGCGCGTCATTGAAAGCATCCGCGTGCTTTGTTGTAAAGTTCAGGCGGCCTGCTTCATAGTTTTTGACCATAAGCTCTTCTAAGCCTGGTTCAAAGATTGGGGAGATGCCCTGTTTCATTCGTTCTACTTTTGATTCGTCAATGTCTACACATGTAACGTTATGGCCGATATCGGATAGGCATACTCCGGTAACAAGCCCAACATAGCCGGTTCCTACTACTGCAATTTGCATATTACCTGCCTCCATTATCTTTGCTGACTACCTCTTTTAAGTACTCATACACTTGATTCTTCAAATCTTCGCGTTGTAGAGCGAAGTCAACTGATGCTTTAATAAAGCCGAATTTATCTCCCACATCATAGCGAACACCTGTGAATGGGTACGCTACAACAGATTGAATGTCGTTTAAGATTTTTAATGCGTCTGTTAATTGAATTTCTCCACCGGCACCTGCTGGTAGATCATCTAAGATGTTAAAGATGTCTGGCGTTAAGATGTAACGCCCCATGATGGCATAGTTTGATGGTGCATCTTCCTTAGCTGGCTTTTCTACTAAAGAATCAACTGTAATTACTCCTGGCTTTTGCTGGTCTTGCTTAGGAGCGATGATCCCGTATTTCGATACATCTTCATCAGGTACAGGCTGTACACCCACAACAGAGCACTCATATTTTTCGTACATATCAATTAATTGCTTTGTACAAGGAACATCTGATTTTACAATATCATCCCCTAAAAGCACGGCAAAAGGCTCGTTTCCGATAAAACGGCTTGCACAGTTGATTGCATGACCAAGACCTTTTGGCTCTTTTTGACGGATGTAGTGGATGTTTGCAAGGTTTGAAATCTCTTGAACTTCCGCCAGAACCTTGTCTTTACCCTTTTTAGCTAGTGTTTCCTCTAACTCATATGATTTATCAAAATGATCTTCAATTGCGCGTTTACCACGACCACTGACGATCATAATGTCTTCGATTCCAGACGCAACAGCTTCTTCGATAATATATTGAATCGTTGGTTTATCTACGATTGGTAGCATTTCCTTTGGTTGTGCTTTTGTTGCTGGTAAAAATCTTGTTCCTAACCCTGCTGCAGGGATAATCGCCTTACGTACTTTCATGGTATTTCCTCCCCTATTTCAAATACGTTTTTTTAACTGCATTCAACGCATAGCCGGTAAAACTAAACATTGAGCGAAGTAGCCCGAGCTTTTCAACCTCTCGATATACTTTCCATGTTTGTTTTGCAGCTTTTACTTTGTTACTAGAAATTGAGCCCGGTACCAATCGGTAATAGGCTAATACCTCTTGAAGGCCATGTGCTTTGATGCCTCGTTTTAAAATCGAAAGCCATAGAGCGAAGTCTTGTCTTGTTCGAATGTTCGGCATTTCGATTGGACCTGTTTTTTCTATATTCACAACGGCTGTTAAGCATCCAATGATTGTGTTGCTTAGTAGACCGTTATAATCAATATTTCTTGGTACATCTATGACGCGGTCAAGCTTATTACCATCCACGTCCATTAACTGATACTTTGAATATGTAAAAGCATAATCATTGATTTCCATGAACTCAATTTGCTTTTCGAGCTTTTTTGGCACCCATAAATCATCACTATCTAAGAAAGCAACATACTTTCCTTTAGCTGCTTTAATCGCTGTATTGCGCGCAACAGCAGCACCACTGTTTTCTTGTAACTCTATTAATTTGATTCTGTCATCTTTTTCTGTGTACTCTCGAATGACTTTTCGTGATTCATCCTTTGAACAGTCATCCACAATCAGCATTTCCCAGTTTTGATAGGTTTGCGAGAGGACAGACTCAATCGTTGCCGGGATAAACTTTGTACTATTGTAAGAAGGTGTGATGATCGATACTAATGGCTTGTCCACGCTTTTCCCTTCCTTCTATAATAAATTCTTTTGATAGAGGGAAACCATATAAGCAGCGTTTTCCTCCCATTGATAATGCTTTGACACATGCTCGCGCCCAAGCTTACCCATCTTTTTGCCTTCTTCAGGGTTGTTAATGAAATAAATCATTTTGTCTGCGATCACTTGTGCATCCTTTGTTGGGATGACAAAGCCAGTTTGCTTATCTAAAACAACCTCAGGCAGGCCACCAACATTTGCAACAACAACCGGAACCTCACAGGCTTGAGCTTCAACAGCCGCGACCCCGAAGCTTTCACTATCAAGAGTTGAAGGTACGAAGAATACATCGAACTCATTGATTTTGTTTGGAACTTGATCATGTGGGATTTTCCCCGTAAATGTTGTTTGGTCAGCAATGTTTAACTCTGTGGCCAAATTCTGATATTCCTCAAGCTTTGGACCTCCCCCAACAATAGTTAGGTGGGTGTTCTTATACGTTGCCTCGTCCACTTGCTCCTTAAAAAGAGCATACCCTTGTAACAGGTAGCGAATACCGTACTTTTCTGTCATCGTTTTCACAATACCGAAGTTGACCTTGTCTGATTCGGTTCGTACTTCATTTGGCTTAAACACATCAAGGTTCACACCAAATGGAGTCACTTCAATATTCTTGTCTGTATATTGAGCTGTTTCTACCTTCATGACCTCACTTGTTGAGCCAATCATGTCAGCTTTTTTCAATGCATATTTTACCATATATGTATTTAAAGCACCTTCTTTTGGGAAGTCAAAAATATCCATTCCCCAAACTGATATCACATACGGGTGATAATTCGCCAGTGCCCCGATTACTCCATAGCTCGATACATAGTGAGCATGAAGAATATCCGGTTTTTCCTCTTTTAATATTTTCTTAAGAGTTGATACCGTTAGAAAGTAAGTTAGTTTATTCGAACCAACATTAAGGTAGCGCGTTTTGACGTTTTTCCAATGCGAACGATCTTGGTCATCCTTGTGGCTGTCAAAGCTAATGTTGATGATGTCAAAACCTTGCTTATCATAGTAATCAAGGAACTTTTTTGTGTGTACGTTACTTGCTGGTCCTAAGACGGCAATCTTCATCTTTAGCTCCTCCCTTCTTTTATGCGCAGCATATCGTTTGCAACTTTTTTCACTCTTGCATACCAGCTATGGTTTTCCCATGCTTTTAGCTCGATGTTTTGCTTTGTTTGATTGTATGTGTCAGGCTGCAGAAGGTCGAGAATAGCCTTTCCGTATTGTTCTGGATCAACTGTTGACACAGCGCCGAAGTCTTCTTCTTTTAAAAGTCGAGCTTGAGCATCACAATCTGTTGCCGCAACAGGCAGGTGGTGTGAAAGGTATTCAAACAATTTAACAGGCACTGCAAAATCGTGGTATGCATTTTTCTCCCTTGGAATTAACGCCAAGTGGGAACGGTCGTACACTTCGATTAGCTGGTCACCTGATAAATGGCTTACCTTTAACCAATGATATTGTTCGTACTTATGCATTTCTTGATATTTAGTGTACTCATTTTCACGGCAGACTAATTCAAGATTAATGACATGCTCATTTTCGTTTAGTACTTTGAATGCTTCAAGAAGCATTAGCATCCCAACTTGGTCACTGATTCCACCGACGAAAACTGCTTGGTATGGCTTTTCCAGCTTTAATGAGATGTTGTTTCTTTTTTCAACTTTCTCCATACCTGGAGGTAGCTCACTTACTTCACCTTGCCAGCCCACATATTTGTTCATTTCTAATGAAGGTAGATAAAGTAGGTCTACATATTTTTGGTATGTTTTTAGCTCTTGCTTATAAACTTGTCTCATTAAATAGCGTAAAAACTTAATTCCTTTTGGTGGCACATACATGTCGTCAAACTTCCAGTACACATCTCGGTAAAACAAGCTGATCGGAATGTTGTGCTGTTTCAATGTGCTCCAGAAACCGCTGTCTAGCTTAACGTTCTTAGGCTTACGATCCGGATCTGTAAACCAGTATGGCATTGTGCTGTTTTCCATGTAACAGAAAAGAGCATTGTTGTAGTCGTTACGCGCATGATAATGTTCGATTGCTGCTTGTCTTTCTGACGTTGTCCCTGAGATGACAACAAGCTCGAGATTTTCTTCTTCACAATATTGCTTAAACGCTTCGACAATTCGTTTTGGCCTAACACCTGATCCGCTTTTCGGATTTTTTTGTAGTTCATATGGAAAGTACACGAGAATGTGCTTCATTTATTTCGTCCCTCAATTCAACTAGTTTCGTTTTTCGAACCTACGACAAAAACTCCCGTCACTCCTATCTATGGATAGGTTCGTCAAGACGGGAGATATTGTTTACTTATAAAAATTTAATGTGTTTTGCAGTCCTTCTAGCAGTGATGTTTCCGGATTCCAGTTTAACTGTTCCTTCGTCACTTTGTTGCAAAGGACACTCTTACGGATATCTCCGCTTCGTTCTTCTCTATAATTGACTTCCAAGGATGTTCCTGCGGCTTCTTGCATCGTTTCAAAAAGCTTGTTCACAGTAATTTCCTCTCCGGAAGATACATTCAATGTTTGGTTATGACCCATTGTTAATGCACGGACATTTGCTCCAGCAACGTCTTCTACATAAACAAAGTCTCTTGTTTGCTCACCGTCACCAAAGATTGTCGGTGATTTTCCGTTTGCTAAGCAATCAGAAAAAATCGCAATAACGCCACCTTCACCGTGTGCATCCTGGCGAGGTCCATATACGTTAGCATAACGCAAAATGGTGTAATCTAGTCCAAATGTTTGACTAGCCATTTTTAAATAATATTCAACCGACAGCTTAGATACACCATATGGAGATAATGGATTTGTCGGATGAGCTAAATCGACTGGAAGTGAAACAGGATTTCCGTAAACAGCTGCAGATGATGCAAACACTATTTTCTTAATCCCATACTTTCTTGCTAAGTCGATTAAATTTACGGAACCACGTATATTTACGTTTTCATCGTACAATATATCATTTATTGAATGAGCTACACTCACCTGTGCAGCTTGATGAATGATTGCTTCAGGTTGAAAATCTTGGATTACTTTTTCCATCAAATCACTGTTGATATCACAATCCATGATTTGCACGCTTGGATCTACGTTTTTCTTGTGCCCTGACACCAGGTTATCAACCACATATACATCATGTTTTTCTTGAATTAATTTATCGACGATATGTGAACCGATAAATCCACATCCGCCAGTTACAAGAACCTTCATACTAGAGATGTCCTCCTAAAGCTACCTAGCACCTTCACCTGTAAAGATAACTCTTATTGTCTTAAATGCAGTGTTTAAATCTAATAAAAATCCCATGTTTTTTATATAAATTAAATCATATTCTAATTTTTCTTTCGGTGTAATGTCGTATCCGCCATTCACCTGCGCCCAGCCAGTTAAGCCCGGCTTCACTAATAAACGCATTTTAAAGCCTGGAATATCACGCTCAAACTCTTCTGTGAATTCAGGTCTTTCTGGTCGAGGACCGATTAAGCTCATGTCCCCTCTAATCACGTTAACTAATTGCGGAAGCTCGTCAATTCGTGTTTTACGAATAAACGCGCCCACTTTCGTTACACGAGGATCATTCTTACTAGCCCACTGTGCGCCGTTTTTCTCGGCATCAGATCTCATAGAGCGAAGTTTGATCACATTGAAGTTTTTCCCTTTATACCCTACACGCTCTTGGAAAAACAAAGCCTTACCCGGTGATTCCAGCTTAATCAATATCATCGTGATTAAAATGATAGGGGTAGCGAAGATTAAGCCAATGCTTGCAACTAGAATGTCAAAAAAACGTTTTAAATATAAGTTATATACTGTTTCCTTCGGTATTACGGCTAATCGTTGATATGAACTTGTTTGAAATATTGTTGACTCTGCTCGATTTATTGCCATCCTTATCACCTCAAATACTAAAAACATGGCTATCAAAAAAATAGAGAACCTTCTAATGGTACTCATATAGTTCAAACACTTTTATTAACAAATCATCATAAAAAAAATATCACTTGGAACGCAAAAGGTCAACAAGAACATTTAGAATTACTGGATAAATAATCCTCAATTTGTCTTTTCTTTTGTCATAGCAGATCAGAGACAGAAGTCCTACAATTACTTATTAATGTAGGTAACCTGAGCTCTTTTCATTCACTTATTGTTAAAAAAGTGCTTAACACATTAAGGCAAATTTACTTTTTAAACGATTGCCTCAATCAGAATATTTTCTAATCAGCGGGTTAAGCTAGGTTCGTCATCATACACTTCGAACCTTTTCTTTCTTTTGTAGCCGTTCCCCTAAGAAACTATACAACATTCCTACCCATCCTACTATTGGAATTTGCAATTTTGAATAGAAAATATGATAAATTTGTGAAACTTGTTTTGATGACTTAGCGTCTAACTACTATATAGCCTTTCATGAGGAAAAAATAACCTTTATTTGTTTACCTTACTTGAAAAAGATTCTAAAAGCGGAAAGTTTGATCATACATGTTCTCTCTCCTGAAAATCCAAACTATAAAATAGACTTGTCACTTTCACTCATTATACACATCTTCGACAGGTTCTAGAATACTTACAACAAATTTTGACAAAAGAGGATTGTGTAACCAGTCTTAGTCGCTCTATAATTTCTTTATACCTAAATAAAAAGGATGAAATAGATATGAGAGAAGCTAGAAAAAAGAAGAATAAATGGCTTTGGATTACCTTAAGCATCATTGGCTTACTTCTCATCAGTGTGGGCGGCTATGCCTATTATATTTTTCAATCAGCAGCCAATACAGTTGAGACCATTCATGAAGATATCGACAGAGAGGTATCCGAAAAAAGACCGGAACAAGTAGTGTTTACCGAAAAAGACCCAATATCCATCTTGCTAATGGGTGTGGATGAACGTGAGGGTGACGTCGGGCGCGCTGACACTCTTATTTTAATGACCATAAATCCAAATAAAAACTCAACACAAATGGTCAGCATCCCTCGTGACACACGAACAGAGATTGTCGGCAAGGGTACTCAAGATAAAATTAACCACGCCTATGCTTATGGCGGTACCCAAATGGCAATTGACACGGTGGAGAATTTTCTCGACGTCCCTGTTGACTATTTTGTGAAAATCAATATGGATAGCTTCAAAGATACGGTCGACGCAGTCGGCGGTGTCACAGTGGAAAATACATTAGACTTCTCGTATGATGGCCATGACTTTCCTAAAGGCACATTAACTTTAGATGGCGAAGAGGCTTTAGCCTACACACGGATGCGTAAAGAGGATCCCCGCGGAGACTTCGGACGCCAGGACCGCCAGCGCCAGGTCATTGAAGGTGTAATGAAAAAAGGGGCCAGCATTACTTCGATCACAAAATTTGGTGATATGTTCAATGTTGTCCAAAATAACGTTAAAACGAACTTAACCTTTGATGAGATGTGGGACATTCAAGAAAATTATAAAGAAGCTAGCAGAAACCTCACTCAATTCCAGGTCGAAGGGTCGGGGGATAAGATTAATGGGGTTTATTATTATATTGTTTCTGAGGAAGAACGTTTGGCGTTGTCGGAGCAGTTGAGGGAGCATTTGGAGATTTCGGGGACGACGGCTAGTGTGGAGTAGGTAATTGGGGCGCGGGGTTGGAGATTGGCCTTGATTGTGTTTTGGTGTGTTTCGGTGTGTTTCGGTGCTGGGATTATCGGGACAGATCTTGAGCGTTGGACCTCTTTTTTGTCCCGATTATGGTTTTACCGAGACAGATCTTGAGCGGTGGATCTCTTTTCTGTCCAGATTATGGTTTTATCGAGACAGATCTTGAGCGATGGACCTCGTTTCTGTCTCGATACTGGTATTATCGAGACAAATCTTCAGCGATGGACCTCGTTTCTGTCTCGATACTGGTATTATCGGGACAATTCTTGAGCGGTGAACATCGTTTCTGTCCCGATTCTGGTATTATCGAGACAATTCTTGAGCGGTGAACATCGTTTCTGTCCCGATTCTGGTATTATTGGGACTAATCTTGTGCGCTGGATCTCGTTTCTGTCTCGATACTGGTATTATCGGGACACATCTTGTGCGCTGGATCTCGTTTCTGTCTCGATACTGGTATTATCGGGACACATCTTGAGCGATGGATCTCGTTTCTGTCTCGATACTGGTATTATCGAGACAGATCTTGAGCGGTGAACCTCTTTTCTGTCCCGATTCGGCTCTTATCGAGACAAATCTTGAGCGCTAGATCTCTTTTCTGTCCCGATTCGGCTCTTATCGAGACAGATCTTGAGCGCTGGATCTCTTTTCTGTCCCGATTCGGCTCTTATCGAGACAGATCTTGAGTGGTGAACCTTGTTTCTGTCCCGATACTGGTATTATCGAGACAGATCTTGAGCGGTGAACCTCTTTTCTGTCTCGATACTGGTATTATCGAGACAAATCTTGATCTCTAGATCTCTTTTCTGTCCCGATTCGGCTCTTATCGAGACAAATCTTGATCTCTAGACCTCTTTTCTGTCCCGATTCAGCTCTTATCGAGACAAATCTTGAACCCTGGACCTCGTTTCTGTCCCGATTCGGCTTTTATCGAGACAGATCTTGAACCCTGGACCTCGTTTCTGTCCCGATTTGCTCTTAACGAGACCAGGTTTTAGACAACTCGTCTCAATCTTGTCTCGTTTTCTTAAAGACAATGCATATAATTTTATTTCATTCCATATTCTTTAAGGATATAGTATGTAAGGAGGGATTTTTAATGGAATTTTCATTTGGATTTATACTTTCTATTGTAATCGCGATTTACCTAGCGATTGATGCACCAAAGCATAACCGCAACCCTTGGCTTTGGGGGATTTTAGGATTTATCTTCGGTCCGATTGTACTTGGGATTTATTTAATTCAAACGGGACGTAAAGTGGCAGGTTGGATCATTTTAATTATCTCGATCCTCTTGATCATTCTCGTGATTCTGTTGTTTGCAGTCGGTATTTTCTTTGTCATGAATGGTTTTAGCGGTTAATAAAAAAGTCCTTCACCCGAAGGACTTTTTTATTTATATTCCCACACCACTTTCCACTCTTCCTCATGCTGAACAGCGTACACATCCTGTTCAACTGTGAACGTTCCGAATTTACTTTTAAACGTTTGACTCACCAGCATCTGATACGCTAGAGGAAACGTCTCAGCATCCTTGGCCATTTTAAAGTTCTCGACCTCTTCTTCCCCATCTACATCATATGAAAAGGTCGTCACTCCATAATGACTCATATAAATATGTGAACGCTCCGTCACATAGCTGTTTTTCGTAAACCGCGCCTGCATGCTCGGATGAAAAAGCTCCCACGCACTACCAAAGTCACCCTCTTGCTCATACTCATAAAAAGCCTTCACGACATCTTCAGGATCATTCGCTCCAAAGCCTGAGATCAAGCGAACTAGGAAAAACCCACCTACCACTACCACAAGACCGATCAAAATAATCGGCAGCTTACTTGATGAACGTCTGCGCATTTTGGACACCCCTCTGCCTGTCTAATACAGAGTATGATGAGGGTTGGTAAGATATTCTTTATGTCTTTGGGTGGAAGGATTTTTATGGATAATTATGGTATTATGGGTGGTGAATTGATTTAAAAGGGGGAAAACTGATGGAGTTAACGTTTGGAGACATCCTGACTATTGTTTGTATCCTTATTGTGCTATATGTCATATACAGACTCTCAAAAATAAACTATCAATTAAATCTGATCATAAAACACCTTGGCGCCGATAAAAAAGAAGTCGTTCCCAATGATCAGATTGAAAAAGAATTAGAACGGGAATTAAAAAAATAAGGTACGAGGCTTATTGCAATTTTGATCCGTTTCTAACATAGTATAAGACGGATTTGAATTTTTTAAGGAAGTAGTGTGACGGAATGAAGGATGCTATTTTATTTCTCGTTGACATTGTTAATTCCATTCATGACATTTTAATTGTTTTGATTAACGATATGCTCGGACTTCAAATGACAGATAAAGATATGCATTTTTGGATTATGGGCTTTATTGGGATTGGCACATTTGCCGTTGTTTATCTTTTTACAAAATGGCTGGCGAAGCTTCCATTCGGCCTGCATCTTGTTGCGTTTATTTATACATTAACCTTTATGTTCGTGCTCGTCTTTGCTATTGAAATCCAACAGGCTATTACAAGTCGAGGAAATATGGAGTTTATTGATGCGGTTGTTGGTTTGTGGGGATATATTGCGTTATTCCTAGTGTATGCTGCAATCGCTGCGGTTTTTTTGATTGTGAAGAGGTTTTTTAGTAAAGGGAAAAAGAAGCGTGATTTAAGGCTTTAATTTTTAATTCAAAATGGCCATCAAACTGCACATTGTTTGATGCCATTTTTATATGTAGGGTTTTTCAAATAATTAACATCTTAAAATAACTTTTACAATTTAACCACTTTTTAGGCTACTCTTCCCTTTTATCATTTGAATGGTTTAGTCCTGCCCATCCATTCAAAAGCATACGCATTCCTTTTTTGCGTATGCTTTTAGCTCCTTTTCACTGAAAAATGATACAAGAATGGATAATATTTGAAATTTTAACCACTTTTCAGGTCATTTTTCCCTTTTTTTTGGATCTTTTGAATGGTTTAGTCCTGTCCACCTACACAAAAGCATTCGCATCCCTTTTTTGCGTATGCTTTTAGCTCCTTTTTAACTGAAAAACGATACAAGAATGGATAATATTTGAAACTTCAACCACTTTTCAGGTTGCTTTTCCCTTTTTTTGGATCTTTTGAATGGTTTAGTCCTGCCCTCCTACACAAAAGCATTCGCATTCCTTCTTTGCGTATGCTTTTAGCTCCTTTTTAACTGAAAAACGATACAAGAATGGATGATATTTGAAATTTTAACCACTTTCCAGGTTGCTTTTCTCTTTTTTTGGATCTTTTGAATGGTTTAGTCCTGCCCACCTACACAAAAGCATTCCATTCCTTTTTTGCGTATGCTTTTAGCTCCTTTTCACTGAAAAACGATACATAAATTGAAAATCATTATAAGCTTGTTAAATATCGTTTCTTCTCCACAAAATAAGCCCACTCTTTAAAACCAATTTCTTTCAGCCTTTTTTGAACGAGCTCAAACTCATCGCAAATTCGCTCAGGCTTGTGAGCATCGGAACCGAATGTTACTTTTACATTATAATGTAGAGCTCGTTCTAAAATTTCATCAGACGGATACCAGCCACCACAATATTTTGTTTTACCCGACGTGTTGATTTCGATCGCCACGTCCTCTTGGCCGATGACTTCTAATGTTGAATCAATCATATTTGTTTCAATCGCAGAAAACTCAGGATAATAGCCTTTCATCGCGTCAATATGCCCTAACACCTGAAAGAAGCCACTTTTGGCTGACTGCTGAATGAGACGGTAATACTCATCCTTTACTTCAATCTGCTCCTGTGACGTTAACCCTTCCCAGCGACCTTTTTTAAAAATATTCACATCGTGCACATAGTGAACAGAACCGATTATGTAATCAAACGGATACTTGAGAAGCTGCTCACGATAAACATTAAAATGATCCGGAAAAAAATCACTTTCCATCCCTAGTAGCACATGTATTTTATCTTGATATTTTTCCTTTAAATGGAGCACTTCCTCCACATATTTAACAAGATCACTTTTTGCCATAGCAATGCCTGGGTATAGCTGATCCTCATCACTGTGAAAATACGGAGTATGATCAGAAATCCCAATATACTTTAAGCCATAATCAATCGCCTGCTTCACATAATCCTCAATCGTTCCAAGTGCGTGTCCGCAGCGCTCGTGATGTGTATGTAAATCAAATTTCATGTTTCCAGCCTCCTTTATTTAACACCTCTCTCGTTATCTTAGCGTATCCTGTTAATTTTATCCATCATGTGTTTATAAGTTTTGAAAAGTGACCAAGATGGAGAAATGGAAGGAGGCTTGATGATGATTGATATGAGAAGGATTACGATTTTTGCATTTATTCTTTTGGTTATTTTATATCTAGGTAGTAAATATGTGTTAGTGGATGAAGAGAAATCACCAACGAGTCACACACCTCAACGGCAAATTGTCGGCAAGGAAATAGAGGTTCCTGGAGAACCTGTTTTTAATCCTACAAAAATTGGTCACGTTGAGGTTAACTCTGTTGAGGAAATTAAAGCTCGTTATCAGCAGAAGTTTTCGGATCTCGAAGCTGAAACGAACGAGAGAATCGATGCTTTGTTCCTTGAAGCAAAAAATGATTACCAAGAGTTTTCAGAAGCTGGGAATGGCTCCCTTAAAGAGCTTTATAAAAAATACGCCAATGAAGGTCAAAAAATTGAGGATGAAATTGAATCTGCATTTAAAGTGCTTTATGAAGAAATGTCTAAGGAGCTCGTCTCAAACGGCTATAGCGCGGCCGAGGCTGAAGAGTTCAAAGATAAATACTTGGAGCAGAAAGAGCTGCGGAAGTCGGAGATTTTGGAGAAAGCATTGTCGATTGTTCGGAATTAGGAAAAGCCCTGTGTCTGGTGGGACACAGGGCTTTTTGTTCGACAAAATCCGGGAAGTGACAGGCACCATAACTTAGTTTCTCGACAAAACCGGAAGTGACACAGGCACGGGGCACCTACCTAAACCTCCCCCACAACCACCTACTAAACATATGCAGGTAACTGCCCGCCAAAAAGAAGATGGTGACCATTAAGTTGTAACTTAAGACAGCTTCACTGAATTCGTCTGTTCTATTTGTTACGAGTAATAAACCAATATTTATAGCTAGAACTACTAAAAATCCATCTAATAACGGTTTATACCATTTTCTGTTTCCTATGTTTACAACGAATAAGGCTATTAGAGTCAATAACCATGGAAGCATGTCACTCTCAGAAGTAAAAAATCCATCTTCAATTGGAAAGTGTGGAAACAACAGACACACCATGGGTATTTGAGCGATAGCGATAAAAGCACTATAATACTTTCTCCTTTTTCTACGTTTTACCAACCGTTTTTTACTCTCTTCCATTAAATACTCATCATCTTCGGCGAAATCACTAATAATATCGCCGATTGTAAATGTTAATATGCCTTCATACTCTTGTTTGGGAATTCCCGCAATGGCCTCTGATGTCTTAGGAGCTCTATTTAAAGATAATTCAGTATGGTAAAGGGGTACCTGATTTTCTTTAAATACACGGACCCATTCTTCCAACATTTCTTTATTTCCAATTTTAAACGTTAAAATTTCTTCCTTTTCTAAGGAGCTTATTCCTTTTATAAATAACTTTGCTTGAGCGACCTTCTTTAACCGCGGTTCAATTCCATTAAACGTTTGTTCATTGATCGGCATTAAAAGATAGCTTTTTCCAATAAGAACATACTCTATTTTTTCATAGGGTAATAGGATTTCCTCAGTTTTTATTGTTTTTTTATTATGAAAACTATAGTAATAGCCGGCATCACGGAGTTCGACTTTTATTGCATAATCTAGATATTTCCTTAAATTTCTATATGCAAATAAGGCTAAAAGTAAAATAAGTAGAGCGGCAAACAATAACAACAGAAAAGCACCAAAGCTGCTTCCAAACGCTTCCGCAAATGCTAAGTAGGCCATTCCTAAACCCAAAAGCGTTAAACATAAAATAACCGTCACATGAGCACCAATTGCCCAATTTGGGAGTTTATTTGAAAAGAACCGGTGATCCTTCGAGAACATTTCCATCCTTCGTTCACCTCACTTGTTAATCTAGGTTCCACTCTATTTTTCGGTGAGCTATTTAAAGCTTTCCTATGATTCTATCTTTTATCTAGTTTTGCTCAGTCACCGAATTCAGCTTTTAACCCAAAACACAAATAGGGCTTAAAATATAATGATTCAAAACCCTATTTTTATCTATATAGAGAGCCTGCTCTACTTACATCCCCGCCAACTTCTTCTTCAAATCCGTCTCCATCATTGCTAGATCCTGCTCTGCCTGCAGTCGCTTCGCACGTCCTTCCGCTTGGATACGGAGTGTTTCTTCTAGAGTGGACACTAAGTGATCCTGAACCTTCTTCAAGGTATCCACATCAACAAGTCCACGTTCATTTTCTTTTGCTGTTTCAATTGTGTTTACTTTTAGCATTTCAGCATTTTTCAAAAGCAGATCATTCGTTGTTTTCGAAACAAGCTTCTGTGCCTCCACTGCATCTTTTTGGCGAAGCAATGTTAAGGCAATGGCTACTTGGTTTTTCCACAACGGGATCGCCGTCGTGATCGATGATTGAATTTTTTCAACCAATGCTTGGTTCGCACTTTGAATTAAGCGAATTTGTGGTGCACTTTGCATGGTGATTTGTCTGCTTAACACCAGGTCATGTGTACGTTTTTCTAATCTGTCAGCAAATTGCATGAGGTCATTTACCTCTTGGAACGCCATTTGGTCTTGTGTGGCTTCTGCCTTTTTCTTTAGCTCTGGGATTAGTTTTGTTTCGAGCTCTTCTAGTTTCAATTCGCCAGCGGCAATATAGACGTTTAGCGCATGGAAATATTCTTTATTTTGTTCGTAAAGCTGCTCAAGAACCGTAATGTCCTTTAACAAGCCTGTTTTCGCATGGTCCAACTTCACGCTAATGCGATCGATTTGCACACCTGTTTTTTGATATTTTGTTAAAACTTCCTGAACGGAGTTTGACAGTTTTCCAAACACCTTAGAAATCAGTCCGCGTTTCTCCGGTTTTAAAGCATCAGGACTAACTTGGTCTAATTTCTTCATTAAGTCACCGATTATTTCCCCAATCTCCCCGGTGTCTTTTTTCTGAACATGATCCAACATCGAGTGTGAAAAATTTAACAGCTTTGATTGCGCCTGTGATCCATATAAGGAAATCGCCTGTTGATTCTTTGGATCAATTTGCTCGGCAAGCTGAATCGCCTTTTGGCGGTTTTCTTCAGGTAAAACGTCAATAAGCTTAACCTGCTTTGGTTCTCCTTGCTCTGTTTTTACTTCATTTATTTGTAGCTCTTCTTCGCCAAATGGATTGGCAAGCAGCTGATCTAATTCACTTTTCATTGGGATGGCCTCCTACTATTTTTTAATTGAAAGTTTTGCAACATCTAGTTCGAAGTTCAATTGAGATATATCTTTAGACAAAACATCGTGTAAATCCTTCTCAAGTTTTTCTGAAAGCTGGGAAATTGTGTCACGCGTATCATCTAATGAGTGAGACAATTCCCGGTTCTTTTTCGGCTGCGAAGCTAAGAAAGCATATTTTTCACTTAACTCAACGAGCGAGTCTAGGTGTGAATAGTAGAACTGCTCAGCTAGGTAAAAACGCTTCGGCTCTTTTTTTGTAATGGAATAAATCCGATTCACAACACGATACAGCTCGATGTTTTGTTTAATGGAAGAAACCGAACGAATCGTAAAAAACGTTTTGCGAAGGCGCTTGATTTTCTTATCTGCTTCCTTTAAATGATGATGAATATATTTGTACTCTTTTCTTGAAAGTTGGTTTTGTTTTAAAAAGCGGTGAGTCGTTAGTGCTTTTGTTCCGGCAAAGGCAACGGCCCCTCCCCCTAACGCATAGGCACTGGACATAAGATACGTTTGATCGAGCGGGAAAAAGCTGACCATCCAGATTGTACCCGTTGATACAAACGCTGTGGTGGACTGTATGAAAAAATTGACAAATTGATTCATGTTAATCGTCTCCTATAATTTATGATTCCTACTATTTAGTACGTATCGCCATTCTTGAAAGTTTCATTGTTCTATTAAAAAGTTTAGATTTCAAGACTTGATCCTATCCCATCTTTCCACTAAAATCACACTTGATATACATATGAACGTCGCAGAAGGTAGAAAGAATCCTGATTTTGAGTTAAGATTGTTACTAGGACATCCACAGAATATACATTTAGAAAAGAATGATAGGTGATGAAATTGGAATTAAAACGTAATGATCCGTGTTCTTGTGGAAGCGGAAAAAAATATAAAAAGTGCTGCATGAAGAAGGAAAATGTGATTCAGCTTCATGCTGTAAAGGAAGAACGCTTTTATCAGCAAAAGCATGCACTTGTTGTAAAGGTGAAGGACTTTGTTTCTAAGAAGATTCCTTTAAGTAAACAATACCAATTACATACGGAATTTAAAAGAAGAACGGATCACACTTTGAACGAGCAGGCAGAAAAACAGTTCTTCGATTTTTGGCTGATCTTTTTTAACCGTTTTGAGAATGGTGCGCGTGGAATTGAATGGTTTATCCAGGAAAATGGATCACGCCTTTCAGAAGATGAGCGCGAAATGGCAAACACTTGGCTATCTCTTAAGCCAAGGCTTATACAGGCGATCGATTCAGGAGAAAAAAGTGTTCTTTTCGAAGATGCTTTCACTCATGAGCAATTCCCTGTTGCCCGTATGCAGGAAAACTTACCTAGCGTTGCACCATGGTACGGAACAATTGCTTTATTAGAACCTTTTGATCAATTATTCTATTTTAATGGTGTACGAAAATTCGAAAGCCCACAAAACTTCCACTATGCTGTAAAAAAAGTGGACGAGCTTCGTGAGGTAAAAGAGCTTAATCATGAGCAAATTTTGATGAATTACTTCCCTGAGATTTTAGCGGCGATTGCTAAGGGTGAAGAACGTGAATTAGGGACAAAAGAAATTCATCAATACAATCTCAACTATAAGATTGAAGATTCCGAGGCTGTTGATTCTTTCTTTCAAAACGAGGGAATTTTCGTAATGGATAAATGGGAGCCAGCTCAAAAGCTTTGCAACTGGGTTGAAAATTGGCACCAATATTCAGATAGCGAGATTTCTGGCCCAATTCGTATGGGCTCGGTATACGGCTCGATCCGAATTGAAGGAAATCAACTTACATTTGTGACATTAGATGAAACAAGAGCGGAAGAATTCAAAGGTATGATGGAGCGAGTTGGTGCAGTTTCATTTGTAAATGAGGAAACACATTCACAAACTGTTCCTTTGCAAGTTGAAATCATCAACACGATTTCTTCGATGAATGAAGATACACCACAATACTTTGCTTTCTACGCAAAGCATGATCTGCGTTTTGATTTAGATAAATCTCTTCCATTGTTTGATGGTCAATCGATTAGTGAGTTGATTGCAGCAGGACGCAAGGACGAGGTTGAGGCGTACTTGCAGCAAAGAGAATACAGCTTATATGTTCAAGCTCATTATGAGTTTAAGAATATCGCTGTTACACCAGACTTTAATTCAGTACGTAGAGAATTGGGGCTTCCTCTATCACCGTTCGTAACAGGCGGAAAAGGTCGAGCATCTTCTATCGAGAAAATCGACTCACCGTTAGCTAAAAATAAATCGATCGTAAAAGAAGAAGACATTCCGAACTATGAACTGTTGGGCTTCACACCAGCAACAGTCAATAATTTCTTTGCTGGAGATTTCGTGACGTTCTTCAAGGAGAAAACAGAAGGTAAATCTGATTTGACTCTAAGAAAATATCGAAACTGCCTATTTGATCTAAGAGAAATCTTCCTAGAACACCCTGTTTCAAGCTGGGAAGAATGCGACGAAACCTTCTGGCACAACGTGTTTTTAGTAGATTTTCCACACCTCTACGATCCACTAACTAAAACTGTTGTTAAGGACTTTGCCAGCACATCCAAGGCACTGGCTAAATGGATTGAAAAAGACAAGGGTGTTAAAGGGCTTTCTAAGGTTGTAAATAAAATCGCGAAAGATGCGGAGGAGCCTTTGTTGGAGTTGGTGTAAACCCTCTATAAGCAGCTACTAATCATAGAATTAGTAGCTGCTTTTTTATTCTACACGTAAAACATTAGACATGGATGTGGAAAGAGAGAGAAGAATCGTTCGCGGGCAGAGTCTTAGCTCACCTGAATATTCAAGCTGAAATATGTAGGAATTTGTAGAAATTTGTAGAATAGCGGATAAAACTGAATAATCGCGGATAAATGTCTCGGAATCGCAGATATAGCACCAATAATCACGGATATAGCACCCGGAATCGCGGATAAAAGTTAATCAAACGCAAAACCAGCTTATTTTTACTATTAAAGAGGGTAAACCACCCATAGGTAAGTAGCATTTTTCCAACTATAAAATAAAGAATATCCTTATAAATAGCTTAAAATCTATATATTTCACACGAATTTGACGTTTTATAATTCTGTTTTGTACAGGGCATATAAAAAAGTAGTAATCTCCCCAAGTATATAAGGACGATTACTACCTTTTTAGTCTATTTTCTCATAACCCCAGCGACTAACGCACCAATAGCTGCTGGTACCAACCAGCCTAGTCCAATCTCAAAGAACGGAACGTAGTCTACTAAAAGGTTCATTCCTGGAATCGCGATTCCTGCGGCAGTTAAGCCGTCAATAATACTTAAAACTGCCGTGGCAATTAAGCTAAAAACATAGACTCTCGATTTGATCCCAAAGGCATAATCGATAAACGATAAAATAATTAACACAATTGCTAACGGATAGAGCGCAACCAACAATGGAACTGAAACTGAGATAAGCTGTGATAATCCAAAGTTCGCAATGCATGTACTAAAAACAGATAATACGAAGATTACTTGTTTGTATGAAAACCTCGGGAACACTTTTGATAGGTAGTTTCCGCAAGCAGACACCAAACCAACACTTGTTGTTAAACATGCAAATGTGATTGCTAGTGCAAGGATTCCTTTTCCCAACGAACCAAACAATGCGCTTGCTGTTGCAGAGAGAATGGCCCCGCCGTTGTCTAGGTAGCCAATTTGAGAAACACTTGTTGCTCCGATAAACGAAAGAGAAACATAAACAAAGATTAACCCTGCACACGCGATTAACCCCGCCTTGATACAAACCTTCATCACTTCTACTCGTTCTTGAATGCCTCTTTCTTTTATTGCCGAAACAATGACAATGCCAAAAACAAGTGCACTTAACGTATCCATCGTTAAGTAACCTTCTAAAAATCCTTTAAAAAACGCACCTTCTATATAGTCATTCTGCGGCGCTTGTAGTGATCCCATTGGAGTTAAAACAGCTTTTGCCGTTAAGATCACCAAAATGATTAAGAGAGCCGGAGTTAACATTTTTCCGATACGATCGACTAATTTGCTTGGGTTTAAGGCCAACCAAAACGTTATTGCAAAAAACAATATTGTATAAATAAAAAGTGGCAACCCTTGAGCTTCAAGGCCAACTGGTAGAAACGGAGTCACTCCAATTTCAAAAGCCACCGTTGCTGTTCGTGGGATTCCGAAAAATGGCCCGATTGTTAAATACAAAATAATCGGAAAAATCAGACCGAACTTTGGATGAACTTTGTTTCCAATTGTTTGAATGTCACTGCCTGACAAAGCAATGGCTAGAATACCTAAAAAGGGAAGTCCAACACCTGTTATAAGAAATCCTAGAGTTGCTGCCCAAACATGCTCACCAGCCTGCTGTCCCATGGCGGGTGGAAAAATCATATTACCTGCACCTAAAAACAGGGCAAACAGCATTAAGCCGATAACAATTGTTTCCTTACCGGATAAATTTTTTACCATAATATCCTCCTGCATGAATAAGTTATATCAATATATGAATGTTTGTCGAAAAAAAGCACAAAAGATAGTTTAACATAAAATATTGTCGATGTTGTAGGAAAAAAATAAATTTTATAAAAATTTCAAACATGCAATTTTTTCTATCTCAAGATATCTTTTTAATCAGAATATAAATAATAATTTTAAAAGTTGCACTTTTTAGAGTTTACTAGATTTTATGTTCGCTCCTTGCTATAATTCTGCCTATTATCTTTTAAGGAGCCATTATATTATGCTTAAGAAAAAAGAACTTATTCTTATTAGTTTTATGTTATTTTCTATGTTCTTCGGAGCCGGAAACCTAATTTTTCCAGCATTTTTAGGAAGATCGGCAGGAGAGGATGTTTGGCTTTCACTTGCTGGATTTATCTTAACTGCAGTGGGACTTCCGATTCTAGGAGTATTAGCAGTTGCTAAAGCAGGTAGCCTTGATACATTAGTAAACAGAGTACATCCTGTTTTCGCGTTTCTTTTTCCATTTTTAATTTATGTATCAATAGGTCCTGGGCTAGCAATTCCTCGCGCAGGCTCTACTGCCTATGAAATGGGATTAAAGCCGTTTCTACCAGCTGAAGGAGTAAGCCAACCGATGGTTTTATTCTTCTACACAATCGTCTTTTTTGCGATTACATTATGGTTGAGCTTAAATCCTTCAAAACTTGTGGATCGATTCGGTAAGCTGTTAACGCCACTTCTATTAATGATGATTGTGATTATTTTTGTGAAAAGCTTATTTACACCGATTGGATCATTTTCTGAAGCAACAGGCGCATATGCGCAAAACGGCTTTTTCCAAGGATTTATGGATGGGTATTTAACAATGGATGCCCTTGCGGCGCTAGTGTTTGGAATTGTTGTGGCAAATACAATTCGCACAAAAGGTGTGACAGACTCGAAATTAGTGTCAAAATACATGGGCTATGCTGGGATTGTAGCGGGCGTTTTACTAGCTTCAATCTATGGAATTCTTGCATTTTTCGGAGCTTCTAGCACATCGCTTGGCGAAGCGGAAAATGGTGCGCAGGTGTTAACAATTGTGATGAATCAATTATTTGGCGGAGTGGGCATTGTGATGCTTGGATTGTTGTTTACACTAGCTTGCTTATGCGTTTGTATCGGACTTGTTATTTCTTGTAGTCAATATTTCTCTACAATTTTCCCAAAGCTTTCTTATTCGAAATGGGCAATCATTTTAACAGCTATAAGTCTGCTATTAGCGAACATGGGATTAACTCAAATCCTTTCAATCTCTGTTCCAATTTTAGGGGCGATTTATCCTGTAGCCGTTGTGTTGATTGTTTTAGGTTTATGTCAGGATTGGATTAACAATCAAGTATACTTGGTTGCAACACTTTTCACAGCTGCTTTTAGTGTGCTAGAAACAATTAATAGCACGTTCCTAGGCAGAGCATTAGATTCTGTATTGAGCTATGTACCTCTTTACGATAAAGGTGTGGGCTGGATCTTGCCTGCAATCGTTGGAGTTGTAATTGGAATGTTAATCAGTGGACGAGCTGGAGGTTCGGGTGCACGTGAGGAATCTCCTGCTGGGGTTTCAAATGCCTCCCCTGGGCTTGCGGAATAATTATTTATACACAGTAAAAAACCCCGAATCTGCGATTCGGGGTTTTATCTATTTATTAAACCGTAACTAGAAAGATCGTTGAAACAAACTTATAAGTCTATCTAGCTTTTCACTGGAAATTAGCACTATTTCATGGTTCATTCCAAACTGATTAACAACTTCGATTAGTTCTTGTCGTGCTACTTCTATGTTTTCCAACAGGTTTTCTCTCGTCATTGTTTTGGTTTTCATTTTCTATCCCTCAAAAGATTGACTTAATATGTGTAAATAGCTTCTTTTTTAAGCTTTCTATACCTTTTCTCTACACTTATTGATGTTCTATTCAGAATCGTGGCAATCTCTTTATACCTTTTCCCGCTCTCACGTAAGGAGATTAATCGGAAGTCTTCTTTAGTTGTCCAATGTCTATATGTTCGTAACATGTCAGCTTCCCCCTACCAAAGATCTATGTTTTACATCATTCTACGTATTATGGTTTGATTCTATCATTGTTAAGAAACCAAATGTATAGGAATATGGTGCTACACACTCCGCCATATTCGGGTACATAGACCTTTTGCAGGGTTCCATTTTACTTACTTTATCCTTAATATCTATGTTTAACTAAATGACAGGGATAGGAATGCAGTACTATATACATTCTTCCCTTCATAAAAATTACCAGCAGAGCCGTTTCTATTTTATTAACTCTGTTACTCCCACAACATCTAAAGGCTTACTTAACAAATAACCTTGTCCAAGCTCACAGAAATTGTTTAATAAAAAAGTAAGCTGCACTTCTTCCTCTATCCCTTCTGCTATAACAGAAAAGTTCATCGTATGACTCATTTCTATAATAGCCTTGGCAATTGAACCGTTAAGTGTAGAGTCTAAAATATCATCAACAAAGGATTTATCAACTTTAATTTTATCTATTGGAAGATACTTTAAGTAGCTTAGTGAAGAATAGCCTTTTCCAAAGTCATCTATTGCGATGTTCACTCCAAGCTCCTTCAGTTTTTTTAACACAATTCTTGAGAATTCGATATTTTGCATGATGCTCTCGGTGATTTCTAATTCTAAGTCAGCAGGATCTAGTTTAAAATCCTTCAGTGCCTGTTTTACATCGTCAACAAATCCCAAGTCCTGTATTTGTCTAACCGAAACGTTTACTGCAACCGGTACAGTTCCTAACCCAGCGTCCTTCCAGCGCTTATGCTGTTCGCAAACTTTGCGAAGCACCCATCTTCCTATTGGGACAATGAGCCCTGTTTCTTCTGCAAGTGGAATGAAGTCTGCTGGTGAGATCATTCCGAGCTTTGGGTGTTTCCATCTTAGTAAGGCTTCAACACCGCAAACCTCTCGAGTAGCCAGCCTATATTGTGGCTGGTAGAACACTTCAAAATGTTCCTTAGCTAACGCCTTCCGTAGGCCAACCTCAAGTTCCATTTTTCTCGTTGATACATTTTGAAGAGTAGAATTATAATATTGATAGTTATTTTTTCCACGTTCTTTTGCAAGGTACATGGCTGTGTCAGCATTTTTAATCAACGTTTCCTGATCCTCTCCGTCCACTGGATAGAGACTAATACCCACACTAGGTGTGACAAAGAATTCGTCGCCATTTAAATCAAATGGTTGAGAAAAAGCTTGAATGATTCCCTGAGCAACTTCTTCAATCTCCTCATATGAGGTTGACTCTAGTAAAATGATAAACTCGTCACCGCCTTGTCGGGAGACCATACCTTGATTACCAACAGCCTCTACCAATCGTTTCGCCGCTTTCTGCAGGAGAAGATCGCCAGTGGAATGTCCTTTTGTATCATTAATAATTTTAAAACGATCTAAATCTAGAAATAAAACCGCGAGCATCTTGTCTTTTGCTTGGCTTAAGTGTTCATTTAAGTGATCTTTAAACATGTTTCGGTTTGGTAGCCCTGTTAACGAGTCATAGTAAGCCATTTGATGAATAATCTCATCAGCCTTTTTACGTTCGGTAATATCTCGTCCAACAATCAGCCTTGCTTTTCTTCCCTCGTATAGGATATTCATGACGGAAATCTCAATGTTAACTGTCCTGCCATCTGCCCGGATAATTTCAGTTTCAAAGCGATTTTTTTCAAGAGCGTTGGCTTCCATGTCTGATAGTGCCTCTTTAATAATCATCACACTATTTGTTGGCATATAGCGAAGAATTGATTTTCCCATTAACTCAAAAGGGTTTTCTTCCCCCAGCAGTTTACTACCTGCTTCGTTAATAAAATCCAAACTCCATTTCCTAATAACCGCAATAAGATCAGGAGACATTTCCACTAACCCTCTGTATCGTTCTTCCCGCTCCTTCGTTTCTGTTACATCAAATAACACACTTGTAAAGTCCACGTAGTTTCCCTTCTCATCAAATACTGGAATCCCACTGTCTTGAATCCATCTTACTTCACCACTAATAGGCTTTAAAATCCGATAAACATCTGTAACTGGCTTTCCTTCCTTCAACTTTTCCTGTCGCTGCTCTATAATTTGTAAATCCTCAGGATAAATAGCCTTTTTCCACAAAAGCTGATCTTGATAAAATTCCTCAAGAGGGTAACCATAAAGCTTCTCAATTCCAGGAGTGATCATAAGATGATCCTCTTTTAAATCATGTGACCAAATCGCAACATCTAATGAATCAAAAATACTATTCAGCTTTTGATTACTCTTCTGCAAATCCTTTGTTGTCTTGTTTACGGTTGCAAGTAAATAAATAAGTAAGGCAATCATCACGAAATTCAATGTAATAAACACAATATGATATAAAAAACTGTCATGATGAAAAAAGAAGTATAAAGTTCCCACTAAGATATTACAGATAATAATTAACGATATATATGACATCCATTTATGCTTAAACATATTCATTAAAAACTCCCCTAGTGTCTAACCTGATACTTCTATTTTACCTAGTGATGATAGGATCTGTATAGGTCAAAAGTGATATATTTTGACCTATTTAGACAAAAGACGACAAAAGCACCCAAATAAAACAGGTGCTTATTTCATTCTACTCTTTAAATTTTTCAGGGTCGATTTTATACAACTCCGTTCCTTCTGCTACAGAGGACTGACGTAATCCTTCTGTTATTCGTTCATACCTTAAATCATATGTACTAACAAGTCGGGCGGCAATGCCAAGCTTTGTATGTAATGTTCTTTTCGTTAACTCGACCTTTGCTTTATTATGATTTGTGAAAACAATTAACGCCTGACCCTCGTCATCCATAATATCTACTACATGCTGATAAGCAACCCACACACATTTTGGCTTATAAGGAGAGCATACAGGAATCATACACAACCTATATTTTTCACTAACCATCACAGGCATCATTTTTTTGCCTGCAAAAATGGAATGTGCTGAGGCCTTTCTTCCGTCCATATCACTTCCGTAAAAAATACAACTGTCATTCATGATTTTTATAGGACTTAACGCAACCTTCACAACTCGATATTGTTCAAGAACGATGCTGAAAAGTTCACCATTATCTGAGTAATAAGGCAAAATACCCATTGTGTACTCATGAATAATGTAATCATTTAACATTTGAATGCTCTCCATATAATCACCCTCTAATTAAATTTAATTCTTTAATTTTATAAAAGAGTTGGATATAATACGGATATAGTTGGAATTTATCCAGCTCCTATCAGGCCTTAAGCACTCGCCATCCAAAGTTTGTGCTTAGGGTTTTTTTATCGTTTTCCTCACATCTACCCCCTTCCATTTTCCTACAAAATTTACTATATCCTCCAATATTATAAGTTAATTTTCCAGAATAGTATGTTATATTATTGTAAATCTTGTAAACTTTTGATGTAATTTGTTGCAGATTGTAGCAAACTGTTATATGGATCAAATGATTCGTGTATGGCTTAGCTAAATCTCATCTCACCCTCAATAAAATCATACAAGCCAACCCTAGCTCTATACTCTCTCCTGGACTCATCCAAGAACAGCTGATAAAGAACTGTATAAAAATATCCTTCAAAACTCTTATGTATTTTCCCTAGCTTTTGCGCGAATAGTGTTTGCTTAAAGGCTTCAATAACATAATCAACAAGAGACTCAATTTCTTGAAGAAACTTCACTTTATTGTAAGCAACCATCACTGAATTCCATAGCTTATAAATCTCAACTGCTTTAAAGTAAGGCTTTACAACTTGGACAAATTCTTTAGGAATTGAGCCTGGTAATTCTACTATCTCTTCTTGAGCTGATTTCTCTTGGTTTTGTATTTTATTTTTATTCTCACAGAGTGAACTAAATTTATTCTCTGTTTTATTAGGGGTGACAGGTGCCGTGACATCCTGGGGTGACACCGGTGCTTGCAATGACTCAACAGAAGCAAAGGATTGTATGATAAGAAGGTTAACACCCTGTGACCCATTCATTCGTTTTGTCGCGACTTTCTTCACAATCCCCTTCTCCTCTAATGTATTCACCGCGCGAATCACCGTCCGACGACTAACGCCAACCCTCTCAGCAATATAGTCATACTTTGCAAATGACACCCCAACCACCTTAACCGAATGCCTCCATATCACACGAAGGACCTCAAGTGTTCCATCTGACAGCTCACTTTTATGCTTATATAAAAAACCTCGCACAGCCTGATCCATCTCCTCGATCGTTTGAAACGATTGGTACTTCCTGATTGTCTCATAATTTAACTTTTCCACAGCTTGTCACTCCTTATTTAATAGATAAAAAGTAATCTTCACTGCTTATATAGAGATTTTTCATGATTGAGTAGCGCCTCATTTAAAAAAATTTTTTAAAAAAATTAAAATCAGACGCTACCCAATGACAGTTTTTCTATATATAGAGGGCGAAAGGAGGTGATCAGCATGGCAAATCAAGTAATCTTAGATTCTAACCTAAGCCTAATTTATGACATGGGGATGGACATCAACGGCAAACCAATCGAAAAGCGAAAAAGCTACAACAATGTTAAAACTTCCGCAACACCGGATCAATTGCTTCAAGTAGCACAAGCGATCGCTAGCTTACAAACTGAAACATTAACACTTGTTGAGCGAAGCGACACACATCAGCTAACAGTCTAAGCTGAGCTAAATTACTCAGAAAGGAGGTGACATCATGGCGAAAACATTAGAACTTCAATTTTTAAACACTGAGGGAAAAACAGTTAAAATCAACATCGATTCTCCAATTGAACCTGTTGATACGGCTGCTTTAAACACAGTAATGGACACAATCGTTTCAGCAAACATTTTTTTCTCAACTGGTGGGGACTTTGTTTCAAAAAAGGGAGCAAGAATCGTGGAGCGTAACGTAGAGGATGTTGTGCTTTCGTAATAAGGTGTTGGGCTGACAATACACTTTTGTCAGCCCATCTTTGCATAAAACAAACCAGAAAGTGAGGTGCAAACCATGGAACAATGGATATCATTCATCAGCGAGGTCGGCTTTCCTATTATCGTCACGCTGTATCTGCTTAATAGAATTGAGAGCAAGCTTGATGCATTGAATCAATCAATCCAGATGCTGCCTTCGCAGTTGGGGAAGGTGAATTAAATGAAGTTGTTAAGAAGAGTGACGCATAGGCTCACTCTTTTTCTGTTTTAGCCAATACTCGACTATTCAATAGGGACCCTCGTTTCATACCCACTTTCAACAATCACTACATTCTCTATTTTTTCAGCTGTTTCTTTATCTACTTGAATAACAAATGTTCTAGGTGTTCCATCTGCAGTACAGTTTCCCTCTGGTGCGGGTAAAGGCACTGTCATCGTTTGGTTGTCAGAGCTTAATTCGATTTTTTGAATCTTATAGGGACAACTGCCAGATTCATAAACTCCTATGAAAAATACATCTTTTTCGTCAAAGTTAACGCTTGGTCGTTTACTTTCAAACCCATATAAGTCCCATGTTTCTTCAAATTCTGATGAATTAACACTTTTATTCACCATGTATTCAAACATTGGTCCAGTTTCTCTCACAAAGGCAATCTCATTAAAGTCGGCCGGCAATGTCTTTTCACTTGCTATCACATCTTTGTGATTACTTTCGGTATCAGGCTCATTGCTACAGCCGAATAATACTAACGACATAAATAAAGCAAGAGTAAGTAATGATTTGTGGATTTTCATATCATCTTCCTCCCCTTTCTCTACTCGATTAGACGACTATTTTATGTAAAAGTTTCACTTTATAGGTGAATTTGGTAACAAGAACAGTTATGGAATGTTGCTTCTAAATTAATAACCCTCCCCCCTCTTAATCTTTCAACATAACTAATATTTTTAATTTTTTTTCATACACACGCTACCCAAGTCTCCCTTTTTTATATATAGAGGGTGAAAGGAGGTGATCAGGATGGCAAATCAAGTAATTTTAGATTCTAACCTAAGCCTAATTTACGACATGGGGATGGACATCAACGGGAAACCAATCACTAAACGTAAAAGCTACAACAACGTGAAGACAGCTGCAACACCAGATCAATTGCTTCAAGTAGCACAGGCAATTGCTAGCTTACAAACCGAAACATTAACACTTGTTGAGCGTAGCGACACACATCAGCTTACAGTCTAGGCTCCGCTAGATTATTAGGAAAGGAGGTGACATCATGGCGAAAACGTTAGAACTTCAATTTTTAAACACAGAGGGCAAAACAGTTAAAATCAACATCGACTCACCGATTGAACCTGTTGATACGGCTGCTTTAAACACAGTCATGGATACGATCGTTTCTGCGAACATATTCTTCTCGACTGGAGGAGACTTTGTTTCTAAGAAAGGAGCTAGGATTGTAGAGCGTAATGTTGCGGATGTTGTGCTTTCATAATGAGGATTGGGGCTGACAGGATTTCTGTTAGCCTCTTTTTTTTGAATAATAGAGGAATTGAGGGGCAATTAGGGCTGTGGAACATGGAAACTTAGTGATCTACAGGCAAAAACAAACCGCTTTAACATGTTCGTTTGAGTTTATCTTCGATTTTGGGAACTTTATCTTCGATTCTGAAGGTTTTATCTTCGATTTTACCGATTTATCTGCGATTCTACAAAAATCGACAAAACCCTCACAATCTCACAACCTTATAAGTCACACCACCTTGGAACTTCCCCTCTGTTTCTGTATAATACTTCTATAATAATTCCGTCTAACGGACAACTTACTGTCATAACTCTCGAACGAGCATCATACATCTTTTCAAGGTAGTTTTTCTAGCTTTCGAATACAGGAGGTTAACTATGAATCTAATTGAAGTACAGCCCGTTAAATTTAGTTTTTTTGAAAAACCGCCCGCTTCGTCTATGAATCAAGCATTTGTTTATGAAAATGCTGAGCGTAACTATGAGGTTGTTAAGAACGGAGATCGTCTTTCTCGAAGTGATTTACGTGCAGGTAAATATACAAAAGTTTATATTGTCGATATGAGTGTCCAGAACTTTAAAGATATAAGCGAGTATCCATCACTCGACCGCGGTCGTAGCTTTCAGATTGATTTATCGATAGATTACAAGGTTGTTGACCCTATATCTCTCGTGCAGCAAGGAGCTGGAGAGATTGTTGCGTTTATTAAGAAAAAGCTCCCATATTGGCTTGAAGAAATCACTGTAGATTATTCAATTGAAGATATTAAACGAGTGAAAAAGCATATCGAAGATCTTCACGAGCACTCTTCCATGGTTACCGGACTTAAACAGGTTGGCATTGTTGTTTCTGACATTAATGTTCTTGTGAAGCAAAGCAGCAGTGACCAGGAGCATGATAAAATGTTCCGTGAAGTGGACAAAGATCGTGAGCTTCGAAGATATATGCAAGAATACGAGCTTGAGGATGCCCGTTTTATCGCGTCACAAATTCAAGAAGAAATTAAGTCTGGTAACCTTTTTAATGCCCTGCTTATTGCTGAGAAAAATGAAGCTGCTGCTGACATTATTAAAAATCGGATTGCTAATGAGGAAAGATTTCGAATGGAAGTTCAGGAGCAGGTCAGAACAATGCTGTTGGATCCTACTGTAGATGAGGTTGAAGCAAGAAGACAGCTGACGAAAATGAACCTATATTTTCCTCTCGAGAGGTAGAGAGTCACAAAAGGAGAGTCATATAAGTGGAATCGATTATTAATCAAGTATTCTGGCTATGGGTCCCTTTAGCCCTTTTGCCCATATGGCTGCGAATTGGTCTTACTGTTTTTCTCGTCATACTTGTTGCGCGACCGATCATCATCCGACTAACACCGAGACTCATTCAATGGACGGCAATGCTTTTAGCAAAGGGAGTCGAGCTGCTCTCCTATCCGGTGATGCTCGGATTCCATAGATATTTAGCAAAACAAAGAGAGAATGGTAGCTATCATATTCCGGTTTGGATTGAAGGTAGTGAAGAGGTTTTTGCGCTGCTTATTAAGGGGCTAACAAAGGTACAAGACCTTTCAAGAAAACGTAAGAGAAACAGTATTTTAGCCAATCGAATTGTACGAACTGCTGCCATTATGTCGGCCATATTACTACCGCTCGCAGTCGTTAACAATCCAACCGCATCCTACTCAGAAACATGGCATCGCTTTGACAATTGGGTCACAACGGAAAAAGTAGAAAAAGAGCTCGGATTTCAATTAAGTGATACACAAAACAAAATTCTTGGTCGAGTCAACCAAGCCACAGCAAAAATCAATCCAATTGAATTTGTATTAACAAAGGACTTTAAAGAAGGCGGAAACATCCGCTCCACCCCATCCCTAAAAGGAAAAATTGTTGGCAATTTCTCATCCGGAGAGGTTGTCACATACCTCGGTGAGGAAGAATACGACGAAACTGGAATACGATGGTTGAAGGTGGAAACACCATCGGGGAAGATTGGTTGGGTTTCTTCGAGGATTGTAGTAAAAAAGTAGGTGACGCCTGTTAATTGGCACCACCTACTTTTTTCTCTTTTTATTTTCTTTTTTCCATATAAACCTCCACCCACGGCCGAATCGAAATATAAAGCCCTGCTATAATCAACCAAGCAAAGGCAAGATACGTCCAGCCTTTGAAAAATTGCAGTGTATAATTGTAGCCAGTCAAAAACATGATACCTGGGAAAGCAAAGATCAGAATAAACGTTAACCCGAGCGCCCAGCGCGTGCACATCTTGGCATCCTTCATCAATTGCTTATCTTCCATGATTAGATAACCTCTCTTTCTGTTGCAAGCTGAAGTTCCTTCTCTTCTTCATCAAAGCTCTTGAATTGATCCTTCATTGCTTCAAAATCAAATTCCTGTTTAGAAATTAAGGCATGACCAATTGAGATAACCCCACTCACAACAAACACTGTTACATTTCCGTACAGCATTGCATGTAGTTGACCTAGTGATTCGACTGTAATTTCTCCTGATAGCATATTAGCAGAAAGTAACCAAACCGTAATACCAGACACCATCCCAGCCAATGCCCCGTAAAAACAGCCGTTGTTCGTTGCACGTTTCCAAAGGAGACCAATTGTTAACGGAATAACCGCACCACTTACGAAGATCCCCATCGCCATATACACAAAGCCTAGACCGATTCCAATATTAAAAAGTAAAACCGATAAAATACCCATTGCAAGTCCGAAGCTTAATGTAACAATACGTGACACCTTTAATGTTTTTTCACTACTAGCTGTTGGATTAATCGATTTACGATAAATATCCGTTACAATAATATTTGTAATAGCTGTTAGCTCTGCTGCCCCTGTGGACATAACGGCCATGAACAACATCACTAAAAACAAAATAGAACCCACGCTACCTAGTAATTCCGCTGCCATCAACGGTGCAGATGCATCCGGATCGGTGATATTTAATCCAAGTCCCGCTGCCGTTACCCCTAAGAATGTAGCAATCGCAAACGGAATCGAAAACCATGCAATCCCTCCGTAAATATATGCTTTCGATGCTGCACTATCTTTACTCGCGATCGCACGTTGCCAATACGATTGATCAACAAACACAGTACCAAAGTTACCAATAATATTTATCATTCCAAAAAGAAGTCCCGGTACTGAAGCCATCGTTAGCATTTGCTGTGATTCTGGTAAAGCGCGCAACCCTTCATAAATTGTTGTTGTACCAAACTTCAAATACACAACAGTTGCAAAAATCGTTAAAATAACAAAAATCATAACCGTATTTAAATAATCTGCAATAAATGATGCTTTTAAGCCGCCAATCATCGTATAAATCGTAAACGTTAGTGGAATGAGTAATGCCGCCACATAAACATTCATTCCTGTTAATGAATTTAAAGCAATTGCGCCGCCTAAAATAACCATCGCTGTTACAATAATATTTGTCATAAGCGCAAAGAACATCATTAACTTATGATTTTTCTGATCAAATCTTTTTCCAATAAACTCTAAAAACGTATGTGCCTTCGGAGCCTTTCGTTTTAAATGAATCGCAACAATCGCAAATAATAATACTTGAATACAAGCTCCTGCCGCATACCAATAAGGCCCACTAATACCATATTGAAATCCTGTTGATGAAGACATCATCAGCGTTGCTGCCCAAGTCCAAGCTGCAATGATTGAAGCACTCGCTAGCCCAATTCCCACACTTCGCCCAGCCGTACTAAATTCCTCCGCTGTCATCTTTGTTTTCGAACGACGCTGCATAATAATTGTCAAACCAGTAAAAAACACCCCGAAAACAAGTAAAATCATATATCCCGTAGTTGACGTTAACATGAACCTACCTCCAATTTTTAAATACTAACAAACCCACCCACATACAAATCAAATAAATGTGAGTAAATCTAACATGACTAAGTATAGTGAATTTTCTAATTATTAATCAAATGACTTGTTAGATTTTCTGACATTGTAATTTTAGGGGTGGTGATCTTAGGTTTTAAAAATAGAAGCATAGCAAGTTGATTTTAACAACCTTTTACTTTCTTTTAGGTTTTATCCTTGTATCGCCATAATCAAGTGCTGGAATTCATATGAATCAAAATAGAATTTTTTATTTTTTTGTAAATTACACGCTACTATTTCTGCATTTTTCTATATATAGTCTATGAAAATAATAATTGAGAAGAAGGGAATGTGGTTAAAATGAAAACAGGTCAAATGTTAAATACTGATTTTTGGAAGAATTCATCTTTAGTGAACAGTGAGGAAAAGCTCTTTTACCTTTATCTTCTAACGAATTTAAGTACAAATCATATTGGAATCTATCAGATTACAAAAAAGCAAATTGCTTTTGAATTAGGTTACTCGCTTGATACTGTTACTTTGTTAATGGAAAGATTCATCGAGCAGTACAATTTGGTTCGTTATAATTCTACAACTCTAGAGCTCGCTATCAAAAATTGGGGGCTACACATTGAGCCTATAAAAGGAAAAAGAAATAAGAGCTACTTATTTTCAGAACTGAGTAATGTTGAGGATCCATCTCTCATTTCATATGTTTCTGAATCGATTACTCAACCAGAAATCAGGAACCTCTATGAGTCTTTTTTTGAGACCGAAAGATTGTCTTCTAGCTTAAAAGAGTAATAAGGAACTGAGAATAATTTGATACGATAAAAATATTGTTTTTTATGCACATTTTAGAGTAATCCAGATATAGTACCATCCCACTCAACTAAAAAGAAGCAAAGGGAGCTCCCTTGCTTCTTTTTTCCTATTGTTGAAGATTCTTAGAATCCCCAACGGCTGCTGCTTTAAAACCACCTTCCTCTAACTTCCGAATACCAAATCCTTTTGTATATGGTGCGAGGAATCCATATAATGCTGAGAATATGAACCCACCAAGGTTAAAGATTGCCCATGGTAGGAATTCAAAATTGCCTACTCCTAAAGTGGTGGCCATGAATACGCCGGAGACGGTCCAAGGCATTAATACTTCTGTTATGGTAATTGAATCTTCCATATTTCTAGATAAATTTACTGGATGTAGCTTTTTTTCTTTAAAGACTTTTCCATAAATATCTTGAACTAGGAAAAACGATACAAGAGCGTTTGATGTACAGTTTATCACCGCAAAGCCAGTGACAAGTGCGGAGAACGTGATACTGCCGATTGTTTTTAGGTGAACGATGATACGCTCTAGAATGATGTTTAGGGCTTGAGAAACTTCTAGGGCTGAAGCAAAGAAAAAAGCAACAAAGACAAAGAAGGTAGCGTTATACATAGAATAAAGGCCGCCGCGGTTTAGTAAGGATTGCATTTCTTCACTAATCGTATTTTCACCAAGCATGTCAACATGAAAGCCTGAAACAGCTGAAGAAAATAGATTTGATACGGATGCGCCTTGTGTGACCCATGCAAGAACTAAAGCTGTAATCGCTGAGGTGAATAGAACAATAAGTGGTGGCTTTTTCATTAAAGAACCTGCAATCACGACGATTGCTGGAATTAATAAGAAGATGTTTAAGTTAAATAACTGATCAAGACCATTCATCATTTCCTGAATACTAGCTAGCTGTGTAGAATCTTGTTCAATCCCAAAACCTACAATAGTAAAAACAATAATGGTAATAAGAGAGGATGGAATGGTTGTATATAGCATATGTTTAATATGTTCATATAAATTAGATCCGGCAGCGAGGGAACTCATATTTGTTGTATCTGATAGAGGAGATAATTTATCACCGAAATAAGCCCCTGAGACAACCGCACCTGCAGTGATTGCCAATGATAAATCCATTGTTTGAGCTATACTCATGATCGCAACACCAATCGTCCCTGCTGAGCCCCAAGAGGTACCAACACAGGTTGATACAATGGCCGTCACCAAGAAGGCTAATAAGTATAAGTAGTTTGGGTCAATAATCGCAAGACCATAGTACACAAATAAAGGAATCGTTCCTGAGATCATCCAGGTACCTATTAAGAGCCCGATGCTAAATAAAATTAGGATAGCTGGTAGGGCTTTTTTTATTTTTTCTCCCATTACACTGATGATCGTATCCCATTTGTGTCCATTCAAAACAGCAAAAATTGTAAAGACAACTCCTGCAAATAAAAGCATTAATTCTGCAGGATACTTTAAAATACCGATACCACCAATAAAAATGACTAACGAAATAATAATAGGAAGTAATGCCATCCCTAATGAAGGACGTTTCATCGTAGCCTCACTCATATACCAACTCTCCTCTACATTTTTTTATAGCTGTTGAAATGCACGTTCTAAGTCACTAATTTGAAGATCAGAGCCTTCTAATCCTACCGATAGTCGAATTAATCCTGGTGAAATACCTCGTTGCTTTAAGATTTCTTCATTGTTAGCCTTCACTGGGGCGTTAACAAGGCTCTCAAAACCTCCCCAGCTAACACCAATTTTGAAGAGTGACAAGCCGTCAATGAATTTGCATACACAAGAGAAGTTAGCTTCTTTGAGTTCAAAGCTCAAGAGTCCTGTAAACCCTTTCATTTGTTGCTCCAGAAATGGCTTATCCTTCTCAATACTAGGATGATAGATACGTTCTACTTCTTGCTTTGATTGTAGATAATCAATAATTTTCAAGGCATTTTCCTGATGTTGCTTTAAACGAATGGGTAACGTTCGCAAGCCGCGAATAATTAAAAATGCATCATTTGCTCCTAAAACAGAGCCATTTAGTTGGTACCCATATTTAAAGATTTTATCAATTAACTCATAGCTACCGATTACCGCTCCGCCAACAACATCACTATGACCACCAATATACTTCGTTAGTGAATGAATCGATAAATCAAATCCTAATGTTAGTGGTTTTTGAAAAATCGGTGTTGACCAAGTATTGTCAATTGCTGTGATAATTCCCCTTTCTTTAGCTATATTTGCTACAGCTTGAAGATCGACTACATTCATGAGCATTGTTCCTGGACTCTCTACATAGATCATTTTTGTGTTGTCCTGGATTGCATCATGTATGTTGTTTAAATTCTGATCAACATAACTACAGGAAATATTGAATTTCTTGAGATGTGACAGCAATTGGGTTGTAGGTCCGTATATATTATTGATAAACAATACATGATCTCCGCTTTCAAGAAGCGAGAAAAAAACGGCACTAATTGCCCCCATTCCTGAGCCGAAGCATTTACACTTTTCCCCCCTTTCTAGTGCTGCTAGCTTTTTTTCGAGAATTTCAACAGTTGGATTCACCCCTCTGGAATAAACGTAATGCTCCCTTTCCAAGTTTTGAGCCTCGGTAAATTCCTTGAAGCTATCAAAGGCGAAAAGGCTCGATTGATAAATTGGTGGAGAAATGGATCCGTGATGTTGTGAAGGATCTTCGCCAAAGTGGGTGCATATTTTTTCATCGGTGTGAAGCATAAGTAAGTCAACCTTCTTTCCTTTTACTAAATTCCAGCATCCTTTCATCAATTATACTATCATACTATCAACCTGTATGAAAGCACTAAATATTCTGATTTATTATCACCCTTTTTAGTTGGATAATTAAAAGGGATTATTATACACTTAAAGCAAGATACTTTAGAGGTGAACTATATAAATGAAAACTTTTAAAAAAAGAAGACTATCTGAATTAGTCGCTGATGAAATAAAGGAATATATAAAGCAAGAGGACCTCAAAGAAGGCGATCGTCTACCTCCGATCTCTACATTAGTTGAGACATTAGGTATTGGCAGATCCTCACTCCGAGAAGCTCTCCAGTTATTAGAATCACAGGGTTTTCTAGAAATTTTAAATGGCAAAGGAACTTTCGTAAGAAACAGTAAGCCTTTCCAAATCCAAACATCCTTCGATATTGACAATGAAAAGCAGTTTTTATTAGAAGCATTAGAGGTCAGGACAGCACTTGAAGGAAAAGCCGTTGATCTGGCTGCAAAAAAAGCAACAAGTGAAGAAATAGAAAAAATGGAACATCATTTAAAGGTTTATGTACAATGTATTGAAAATAACGAACGAGATAAAGCCAACATGGCTGACTCCTTATTTCATCAAACCATCTATGAAGCCGCTAATAACGAATTATTAAAAACCATCATTGACTCTGTCTGGGACACCTTTCATGAATTCTGGAACGAACCATTTGGAATTCAGGATATTTTTGACAAAAGTTATCCATACCACGAAGAACTGCTTCAAGCAATCAAAGATAAAGACCCAGACCGAGCTTCAGCTGCTTTCTTGAAGATCATGGATTTTATTAGGACTGCTATTGAAAAAATTTAATTTTGTTAGTCAAGGGAGCAACCTCTTTATTAGATAGGGGTGTGAAACATATTGTATATGCCGAGAACCACTCTTTGCTTATGAGCAAGGGTGGTTCTCTTGCATTTATTCGACAAACCTCGAGGATTGACAGAAGTCAAAAAGGATACTATTGTAACCACCTCCATAAATACTTCCATATTGTGATTAATATACCCTAGGCAATGTACACCGCAACTGAACTAAATCTCGCCCAACCTGCTTCATTTGCCAATTTTCCACTAGAGTCATAGCTTGCTATTCTCAAGCTACCGCGGAATAAAATAAGAATGCATTCTTAAGAAGGATTCTTACGTGTACAGTGATTTGGACTATGAGGAAGTGCATCAACAATTTGAACCAATGATTTATCATGCTATGAAAAAATTGTCCATTTACACAAATAAAGAGGATTATTATCAGGTTGGAAGTATTGCCTTATGGGAGGCTTTCCTTCGGTTTAATGAGGAAAAAGGGGAATTTAAGTCTTATGCTTATTCTTATATTCTCGGCCATATGAAAATGGCACTTTCTAGGAAAAAAACAGAGCGAGAAAGAGATAGACAAGTTGAGGAATTCTGGGATTTAGATGAAGTTAGTAATGATGGATCTTCAGTTGTTTTCTGGGAGATTTTGATTGAGGAGCTCTCTTCCCACCTTACTGAAAATCAAATGAAATGGGTGAATGGTTACTGTCTGTATGGGAATACACCAACTGAAATTGCTGAGGAAGAAGGAGTATCAATTTCAGCTGTGAAGGCTTGGCGGAGGAATGCGATAGCTAACCTAAGGAAGCACTTTTTAAGCGAAATTTATTAATATAATTGAAGTTTAAGAGACTATTAATGTTGTTCTCAACAAAAAACTAGGGACAAATAAAAGATGTCCCTAGTTCCTATTAAAGTACTTTTAGCATTTATTTTTTACGCTCTACGCCTTTAATATCTCTTTAAAGCAATTTCTCCCTTTCATCATATTCGAATCTACCTACCTCCATAAACAACCTTCTTCAACACTGTACTTTCTCCACCAACCAACATAATGTCCTTCCCTTTATCCCGATCATAGGCCGTAAAACTAGCTACTTTTTCACCCGAGTTTATAAATAATTCAATAGAATGTAAGTCAATATAGAGAGATAGCTTGAGATCTTCATTGCTGTTTGTCAATAGTTCCTCTACCTTTACGTTACCTTCATCACCATAATCTGAGGATAGGAGCAATACATTTTTTTCAACATCTAATTTGATATTTGTTGACTTTTCCTCTTTCTTATTGAGCTTAATTATGAGTTCTCCACTTGTTTTAGGTACAACGACTTCCAAAAAGCCGGTTGTTTTACCTTCAATGAGCATTTCTTCTCCTTCTCTAAACTGAACATCCTCTCCAATAACAGAAGAAGAAAAATAGTTCTTTGTATCAATAAACGGTTGTTGAACAAGCTGTCCGTTTATCACGTTTAATTTCCTAGGTAATGACATCATCCCATTAAATCCATATTCTTTCGGTGGGTTTGCTTGGTTCCATCTATGCATCCATCCAATTAACAATCGTTCTCCATCCTTCCCCTCTGTTGATTGGGGTGCATAGAAGGTTTGCCCATAATCTAGCAAGCCCTTGTGTTCCGGGGTGAAAATCCCTCTCTCAAAATCCATCTTGCCAATTACATATGCTGTTGTATTTTGTACATCTTTTGCATATTCAGGGTCACATGGCATTTCAGAGAATAAAAGAACATCCTTACCATCGACTGCAAACAAATCTGGGCATTCTAATAATTTGTTTTCTTCAAAGGTAGATTGAAAGATGGATGAATGGAAGGTCCATTGAACTAAATCTAGCGACTTGAACATAATAATCTCGCCGCGCCTTTGAACATTTCGAACAGATAATACACAATAATAGACACCACTCACTTCCATCACCTTTGGATCTCTAAAGTCACATATTAAATAACCTTCAGGTAATTGCTTTTCACCGATCACTGGGTTTAGCTTATACTTTTCAAAGGTAATCCCATCTTCAGAGGATGCGATACACTGACGTTCCGCAATCTCTGATTCTACTTTGTCAAAGCCTAAGTTCGGATCAACATGACCAGTGTACATGATAAAGAGCTTTCCATCTTTTTCAATAGCACTTCCCGAGAAACAGCCATTAGCGTCATAGGCTTTGTCATTCGCCAACGCTACAGGGAGATATTCCCAGTCTATGAAATTCTCTGTTATGGCATGCCCCCAATGCATATCACTCCAGACAATATCGTAGGGGTTGTATTGGTAAAACAAGTGATATTTCCCTTGATAAAAAGTAAATCCATTCGGGTCGTTCATCCAACCGATTTCAGGTGAAAAATGATAGATTGGACGGTTTGAGACTTTGTTTTTGTTTTGTTGGATATGGTCATTTGCTTTTTGTATTTTATTCATTTTGCACCTCGCTTATTTAATTCCACTCTGCATTGAGCCTTCCACAATATATTTTTGGAAAATGATATATAAAATAACGATCGGGATTGTCACAATTGTTAAAGCAGCCATGATATGACTTGTGTAAATATTATACGTATCACTGAAGATTGCATTTAATGCCACTTGAATCGGCATTAAGTCTGCATTTGATAGCGCCATAACCGGCCATAAGAAATCATTCCATGAGGCTAAGAAGGTTAAGATTCCTACTGTGATATACATATTTAAGCTTGAAGGAATCACAATACGGAAAAAGCAACCAATCTCACTTAATCCATCAATTTTTCCAGATTCAATCAACTCACCTGGAAAGGATAAAAAGTGCTGTCTAAATAGGAAAATATTCATCACATTCACGATAAATGGCAATAAATAGCCTGGAACACTGTTGATTAATCCCATTTCGTTGACAACTAAAAACAATGGAAGAATGGTTGCCTCAATCGGGACAATCATTAACGCAATAATAAAGATCAAAATCCAATCTTTAAACGGAAAAACAAATCGCGCTAAAGCATATCCAGCTAAGGAATTAATCGTTAACCCAAACACGACTGTTAAGGACGCGTAGATCAAGCTATTTCCAACGTTTTTAAAGATATTATAAAACCCTAGTAATTCTGTATAAGATTTTAACGACAGATCAGAAAACCTCGGTAAGATCGCATAAATAGACCCAATATCTCGGTAAATTACTTCGTCAATTTTAAAGGAAGATAGCACCATCCAAAGCAGAGGAATTAAAAATTGTAGGGCAATTAAGGTTGCAAGGATATAAAATAATAGTTTCTTTAGAATCTTCATGCTGCCCGCTCCTCTCTAAATAATTTTTTAATCACCATCGAAACAAACACTAGGAAAATCGTAAACACAAGAGTAACAGCGCTGGCATATCCGATGTTTCGATGTCTAAATCCATATTCATAGATATATTGGAGAATTGTCATCGTTGAGTAATCAGGTCCACCACCGGTCATGACCATCGGTTGAACAATGAGCTTGAATGCTTGAATCGTTGTTGTTATGACTAAAAACATTAATATGGGTTTTAATGAAGGAATGGTAATATATAAAAACTTCTGAAACACATTAGCTCCATCAATATCAGCTGCTTCATATAAGCTTCCATCAATATTTTTTAATCCAGCTAAGAAGATCATCATTTGATATCCACAGCCTGACCATGCCGAGATGACTACAATAGTATACATCGCTTGGTCTGCACTTGATAAAAAGGGCTGCTTCGGAATTCCTATATTCACCAATATTTCATTGATTAATCCAGAGGTTGGGTTTAACATAACCGTCCAAAGAATGGAAATAACAACGAGGGACAACACAGCTGGTGAAAAGTATGCTGTTCTGAAAAAGCCTACTCCCTTCACTTTTTTATTAATGATTAATGCTAATCCAAGCGCCATAGCTAGCTGAAGCGGAACAACACACACAACAAATTTAATGGTGTTTAAAAAGCTTTGAATCAACACTTCATCTGTTAGCATTCGTTTAAAGTTTTCAAGGCCAATAAATTGTTTATCATTAGGTTTTAATAAATAGTAATCTGTAAATCCATACGTAAAAGCTAGAATGATAGGTAAAACAATAAATAAAATGGCAAGTACCATTGCAGGAGTTAGAAAACCAAATGCCGAAACAACTTCACCTTTTTTATAATGCTCACTATTTCGATAATGCTCTGTTGTATTTCTTATCTTCACCAAATTTTTCACTGTTTTCATCACATCACACCCTTTTTTGCTTGGCCCTTTCCCAAGGTCTTTATGGTATGGAAGAGGTGTGGTCAGCACCCTCACCTCTTTTCCAGGTATTTATTTTTTATATTTTTCAAACTCTATATCAATCTTTTTCACTGCTTCATCTAAGTATTCTTTAATTGTCGCAGGGTCTGTTGTTTTATTTTGACCGATTTTTAAAATGACATCTTTCGCAAAGATTTCAGATAAGTACGGATATCCTGGTGAAACAGGACGAGATTTATTTGTATTTTCAACTTGATATTTCAGTACCGACCAAGCTTCATTATGATAAGGATTGTCAGTATTCGTATCAATCACATCAATAGAATTCACACGAGTAGGGATCGATCCATTTGCGTGATAATATTCCTCTGATGCTTCATCATTGTTTAGCCATTCCATCACTTCAACAACCTGCTTAATACGTTCTTCATCTTCCTCTTGTCCGTTTCTCACAAACGCCCAGCTTCCTGATGGAGTGTATAAGCCATCATAGCTCTCATTCATCTTTGGATAACGGACTGTTTTGAATTTTAGATTAGGGTAGTTACTTGTTAATTCACTAACATACCAGAAACCACTTACAGATAAAGCTGTTTTTCCAGAATGAAAGGCTTTTTCTGATTCAGATGCACTTGCAAGCTGGGGTTCCTCAAATAACTTGGAAAACTTCGTTAAAGCTTCTACACTTTTCTCACTATTTAATACACCATCGACTGTCACACCATCTTCATCTACAATGTTTGTATCATTGCCCCATAGTAATGGTGTAAAGTAATACGTTCCTGTTTCATATGCACCTGCTGTAATATCTGGCAATAACAAGCTTACTGCACTTTCATATTCTTTAAAGGCAGGATCATCTGAATTCTTAGCAAAATCATCTACCTTTCTAGCAAGTTCAGTGAATTGGTCCCATGTCCAATCCTCATCAGCTGCAGGTACTAATCCCTTTATTTCTTCAGGCAATGCATTCATCATATCCTCGTTATACATGATTGCTACACCTGAATCTGAATAGCCCATTCCGTAAAACTTTCCGTCAACTGTACCTTGAGCAATGATTGATTCAGTAAATCCCTCTTTAAATCCTTCGCTCATATAATCGTCTAATTCACCAAGAAGTCCAGAATCTACGTACGCAGCAATATCAGGACCATCTAATGTAAAAATATCAGGCATATCATTCGCTGTAATAGCTGCATTCAGCTTATCAATATAACCAGATCCTGCCCCCGCACGTGTAATGTTTTGAATTTCAACTTGAGGCTTGTCAGGATGCTCCTCGTTGTATTGTTTTACTCGTTCAGCAAACATTTTCCCCTCAGGATGATCGGCAGCAGCCTGTGTCCAGATCACAATATTCTCATCACTACCACCAGTTTCGCTTGAACTACATGCAACTAACGAAAAAGTTAAAACTAACATTGAAACATACAAAAATAGCTTTTTCATACTTTCATAGACCCCCAGTCTGAATAATTGGTGAAAACGTATTCACGTTTCCTGGTTTTCATGTTACGCTAGGTGTATATAAAAGTCAATACGTAATTTAAAGCGTTTTCAATGATCATTATGTTATAAGCCTATATCTCTTACACATGATTTTTATATGGTATAATAACAATATATTATCCTTAAAAAGCAAATGAATGACTTCATTCTACTCATATATCAGAATACGTATTCACAACGGAGGAGCCTTATGAATAAGCTAACAATGAAAGAAATCGCAAAACTTGCAAACGTTTCCCAATCAACTGTATCAAGAGTGATAAATGGTAATACTGGGGTAAATGAAGAGGCCATGAAACGCGTGCTTCAAGTTATAGAAGAAGTCGGGTATGTACCAAACAAGGCTGCCCAAACACTTAAAAAGAGTCAATCAAACATTATCGGAGTATGTTTAACAGAAACCTATAATCCATATTTCGTCGAGTTAGTGGATGCACTCGAATCAGAAGCTCGAAAAATCGGATACAGTATTTTACTGCATAATTCAAAGCATAATCCCATCACAGAATGGGAAAGTATCCAAAACTTTATCGCTCGTCAAGTTGATGGAATGATTCTTGTCCCAACTGGTGAATATAACATCCAGCGAATTAGTAAGCTCGCCATTCCAACAATCGTCATGACACAAAATCGCAAACCACTTGATAGTGTAGGACTTGATCACATGAAAGCAGGTAAAATTGTAGGTGAGAAGTTCATTCACGCCGGCCATAAAACCTTTGGATATGTCGGCACCATACCTGATGATAAATTTCTCGGCTACAAAAGTGCTCTATATGAAAACGGGTTCAGCTTTGATCAAAAAAATTACATTCAGCTCGAAGAAACATCAACAAATAATTTCTTAATGAGACGCGACATCGAGGGTTATTTAAACAGAGTTGAATCTCTTGATTTCACCTGTCTTTTTACCGCAAATGACATTATGGCACTAGAATTTATGAAAGCAGCAAGAGAAAGGAACATAAAGGTACCTGAGGATATTAGTGTGATCGGATTTGACGATACGTATTTAGCTAAAATAATGGGAATTTCTAGTATTCATCAACCAATTGAAGAGATGGTGAAAACAACAATTGACATCCTGGTAGACAGAATGGAGAACGAGGTTTCGTCAGAGTCCGTACAGATTAAGTTGGATCCGACGTTGATTGAGAGAATGAGTAGTTGATGGGGAGTGTTATTAACATCAACTACTAGGAGCGATCATCTGAGTTCATATATAAGCATGAATGATCTGAGATAATTGGCTTTTGAACCATAGTGATCATTCAATCAAGGAAATTCTGGATGAAAAAGCCAAGGAACGTTTTCTCTTGGCTTTTTTTCAACCATCAATAAATGTTGGATTTCTCTATGTCCATCTATTTCTCCACATTCACCTACATACCTAAATAGGAAGACCTGCCTAAATTTTTCATGGTTTCTTCACCATGTGGCTTTCCATGAGAAAATCCCCTTATAAGTAACCCGCTACCCATAGATATCGCTATTATGTTCCCCTCGAAAAATGATAGATTTTGTCTTTTGCTTCCTATAAAATAAAACTGGAAAACATTTCTACTGTTGACTTTATACATAAATATCCTTTATCTAAATAAATTAGGAGGTTGCATATGAAAGCACCAACGAAAAAATTAAGAATTTCCCTATTGAAAGCTTCTACCTTATTACTAGTTACATCCTCAATTCTCATAACACCAACTATCAGTGAAGCAGCAATTTCTAAAAAACCACAACTTACTAATACTGAGATGACGAAGTATCCAGCAGAAATAATAAAAGGGATTAGTTTAACACTCAGAAAAGAGAAGCACGGGAAATTAACACCTACTGAAATAACAGAGCAGATCGAGAATATGTCGAAAGTAGCTGCGATGGATACGTATATAAGAAGCTTTCCAAAGGATTTAACAGGTTCAAGGGTCAGAGAAATCGTTTATCAAATTTATAAAATTGACCTTGATGCGATTTCTGACTTAGGAGCTGGAACGAAACAGAGTGTTTATCCTGATCAGATCACAAGTAGCATAAAACAAATAGTGGATGTGGATGATATAGATTCCTATATTCGCAACCTTTCTAAATCTGAAGTGATGGACTTGTACTTGGAATCTTATCATTACGAGTTAGCACCAAGTGATATAAGGGTTGCCATTAATTTAATATTTGGCACGAATTTAGATGGTATTTCCTCATTAGAGAATTCGGGCATAGCGTTATTTTCGAAGGGACAATGGATTAATCAGTCGAGTGAAGATTTGTTCGTGGTTCATACGAGTGACGATGATGTTGATGTGAAAATTTATCCGACAGACTATTTCAAGAAACGAACTGGATTGGATGAGCTTCCAGTTGAATTGCAGGATTCGTTAAAGCAGCTTGGTTATTATTTTAATGAAAAAGTAAGTGCTTTTTATTATGCTGATCCTGATGGACAATCGGTGCCAGATTATTTTAAAGGTAAAACATTAGGGTTACTGATTGATTATATTTCTTCTAATTATTCAGATCTATGAGTTTACACTATAGTAGTGGATTAAAAGATTTACCAATCGGACAACGACAAAAATCGGGTAGTGCCAGGCACCACCCGAATTTCCTTAACCTACTCTCTATCTCTACCTTTCTCTAGGAAGGATTTCTCTACTTTATTGTTCTGCTTATTAGCCTTATCTTTCACTGATCCTTTACCTTTCTTAGCAACTTCAGTACCAACTGAAGCAAAGATGCTATTGGCTAGTAGGCGATAGCTTGATTGCGTATGTGCTCTAAAGGCAAGGTCGTTTGCAAATAGAGTAATGTTTGAGTCTTCAAGATTTTGAGTAAATGCCAGTGTTTGACCTTTGGCTGCGTCATGACCAGGCCACCAGCCAGCAACGTAGAAATCATCACTGTTACTTACTGTTGCCAAAACTTGAGCATTCTTAGGAACAGACGTAATCCATGCACCATTTGTTGTGTATAACAGCTCACTCGCCTCGTATCCAGAGGTTAGGATATGATCATTTACGTTTGCTTTTAATAACCCTTCATGACCAGGGCTTGTGTAATCGAAGCTGTAACCTTCTCCTAGCACTCCGCTGTTTTTCACAGCATTCAAAGCATAGACTCCAATTCCAACATAAGCCTTCCCATCCAGACTATTAACATCAAATGAACTACCATCACTAACAACAACGTCTGCATCTGCAGTAGAACTAACTAACTCAAAGCCTAGTTCTTTTAGTGAAAACTTTAATTGAGCTGACCCTGTTACTGCTACTTTAGGAAGAGTTAATTTTTCTGTTTTTATGTTTTGTGTTGTACCAGCTGATGAAGCCTCGTAGTAAAAATCTTCATACTGTAGTAAATCCTTTGTATTAACGATATAGTCACCTTTCTTTACTTTTCCCTTTGCTTCCATTGCCTTTTCAACGACTTTTCCATCTTTTAAAAGCTCATTAATTAATTTTACCGTGTCATTATTTGTGTTAGATAAAATTTGTTTTGGTGCCTTGCCAACTACATCACCAGTTGGTAATGTTACGCTGTCTACCTCTTTTGTAACCTTGGCAAAAGCATTCTCCACACGAACTTCATCCAAATCAAATCCTCTTAAGTCAGAGAAATTAACAACGATCGGATCGTACATTGCACCCCAGTCTGACACATCGTCACCTTTGTAAAGCATCGCATTAGCTAGACCACGTTTTGCTTGATTCATTGGCACGATATATGTTCCCTTTGGATATGCAGCTCCATTTACTTTCGCTGTTTTTGTGGTTTGCTCTACTTTCACTCCATTACGAAGTAAATATTCAACCATCTTTGTTGCTTCTAGTGGATTCTTTTGTCCATTTTCATCAACCGGAATCACGTAATATTCAGGGAAGAAGTTTTCATTCTCTCCTCTTGTACGTCCAATTGATTCACCGGCTGCATTTACAAAATACTCATCAACCGCACGATTATCTTCACCATTTACTCCACGTTTGAAGATTTCAAGCTGATTTTTATACAATTCATCTTTGTTTTCTGTTACATAAAGCGTTGCCCCAAGGCCTGTTGCATACATAGCATCATAACCATTTTGGCTTAGTGCTGGCGTCTCAATTGTATGACCAAGTGAACCGTGCAGCATTGCATACATTGCCGTATAAGCAGGCGTCATATCATCCCAGCCATCGCCATAATCAAGTGCTGGAATTTCATAAGAATCATAGGCTGAGTTACTGATTCCTGCTTCACCCATTGCATGTGCTTGCTCAATCATGTTTCCATAAAGAAGGTCGTACTCAAAGTTTGGGTTATGTGGCGGTGTTGTTGGCTCAATTAAGAATCCAGGCACATAGCCGTGCATATCAAGAAATGAAAGTGGTGTCCACTTTGCAATCTCTTGTGTTACTTCTTGTGTTTCAATTTGTGTTTGATAGTGGTTATCACGGTTTAAGTCAAAGCCATTGGCATTTGCACGTGTATTTGCCACTCTTCCATCAGGATTGTTTGTGAACATATATAAGAAAATCACATCATCAAGAACATCATCCACGTTTAACGTGACAGCTTTTTCTTGCTTGTTTTCGATTGTATTAAACGTAATTTCGTCTTCAAGTGCAAACTTCTTGAATAACTCAACCTGAGCATCCACCCCTTCTACTTCGTCAGGGTGAATATTGTTAATCCAAACCGGAACTTGGTAATCGCCCATTTCTCCGTCTTCTAACTTTTCTAGTAAACTCTCAGGATCTTCTAATGCAGTTGGTAGCGTTTCATTTAAGTACTTATCTACTGCTTCTTTATCTTTAGCTAAAACAACAAAATGAAGGTCACGACCTTCTACTGATTTTCCAAAGCTTTGGTACTCAAGGTAGCGGTCATTAGCCACTTCTGCTTCATCAAACACTTGGTCAATCGTTGGCTTCAATTCTTCATAAAAATGAAATTGGTCATACACATTAAGTTCAACTGTTTGTGCTGCCTTCTTATTACTAGCTGTGTCAACTAATGCTAATTCGTAGTCACCAATAAATTGTTGGTATTGAGTACGAATTGTTCGGTTTGATAGATTGTCTCTGCCGTAAAGGAGACCGAACTCTAAAGTTGCTTTAATGGTGGTTGTTCCATTTACAAAGTGTGGCTCCTCGATGACAGTAATAAAAGGATCTCCATTATAGCTTGTCCCACCAGACCACTTTTTCCAATCTGAAAGACTTTTCCCTCCAAATAGGAACTCTAGTTGACTCAATTCTACATTATCACCAAAATCCGCCATAACTTCTACTGTTCTAGTTTCAGTTAATGAGAGTAAAGTCCTGTTAGTCTCTAACTCTATTACCTCATAGTTCTCCGCTGTTTCAGTAGCCGAAACAGGTATTGCTGATTGTGCGAATAGAGCTAGTACTAATAGAAATGCTAATAATCCTGAAAACCTCTTCTTCAATCAGATCATCCCTTCTTTTATGTATGTTAAATAGATCACATAATTAATGGTAATAGAATATTCAGAAATCAAACAGTGAAAATAGTTCGGGATACGAAAGGAAATTACTCGACAATATGTAGGCTTAGATGACCAGTAGTGATTATAGAAGCAGAGGTTACTAGGTATTAAGTATAGGAGTATTACCTTTCATTTCTGCTAATTACTGTATTCGAAGGAATATGTGTTTATTTCAGATATTTACTTATAAATGTATACTGAGAACTGAAATATTCGTTCAGTGTCTATTTAATCGTACAATCACTTACGATCTTGTTATATCGTTACATTATTCATCTATCTAGATTTATCCAGAAAATAAATGGGGGACGAGAGACAAGGAACCTGTCCCTTTGTCTTCATTTATAGATAAAATTTTAAGTGGTTGTTGTGGACTTTGTAAGCGTTTTCAAGTATAATATAGGTATTCAGTCATTATTTTAATTTTTAAGGAGTGGTCTTAATGGAGCATCAAGAGAATGTATTTGTCGGAATGTTTTGGGGAGCATTATTAAGTTTTCCATTATGGGCTGCGTTTTTTTTATTTTTGAAGTTTCTTTTATAGGAGTAATAGCATCTAGCCTACTTAAATAGGAATGGAAAGAAAAGCGATTATAATAGTTTCCTTGAAAACAAATGAACAATTTTCCATTCCAATTTCCTTTTTCTATTCATCTTAAAAAGTCACCCCTAAGAGTGACTCTTCTTTACTTAGGCAACAGTCCTGCACCTATTAATCCGGCCTTTTGATCTAATAATGCCGGCTTCAGTACGAAATCTCCCTTCAAGCTTGGAAATAAATATCCCTTTGTTTTTTCAATTAGCGGCTCTACTAGTAATTCCTTCGATTTCATCACACCCCCACCGATCACGATGATCTCAGGGTTCACTGTGTGAACGATATTTGCCAAGCCAATCGCAAGATAGTTAATGGCTTCATCAAGGATGGCTTGCGCTTCTTTGTTGCCCTGCTCTGCCAGTTGGAAGACTCCTTGCGCACCGTTTGTGATGTTCAGGCGTTCTTGACCAATTCTGCCGATCGCCGTTCCACTAGCTAGTCCTTCTAGAGCACCTTTGTTCAGTCCTGGACCGTGGTAGGCGTCTGGGCTTGGGTTAACAATCATATTGCCAATCTCCCCGCAGCTGCCTTGAGCACCTGAGACGAGCTCACCGTTTAGCACATAGCCGCCGCCGATTCCCGTGCTAACTGTGATGAAGAATACACTGCTAGCGCCTTTTCCTGCGCCAAGTGTTGCCTCAGCAAGGGCTGCTGCGTTTGCATCGTTTTCTAGCTTTACTGGTAGGTTGGTTTTTTCTTCAAGTAGTTGGACGATCGGGATGTTTACCCAGCCTGGTAGGTTAGGTGGTTCGATAATTACTCCGTCATGTGGGTTGAGAGGACCTGGTGATCCAATGCCGACTGCTTTGATTTTATATGTAGATTTTAGTTTGTTGATGATCTCTGCCATTTGGTTTATGACGTACTCAGGTCCTTTTGCTGCTTCTGTTGCTTGGCTTTGTTCGTCGATAATTTCTCCCTGCTCGTTGAAGACGCCGATGCGCAGGTTTGTGCCGCCGAGGTCGATTCCGATTGTGTGCATGGTTGTACCTCCTTTTTCCTTTATTTCTATATGATGAATTTTTTCTGTTACCTGTAGTAATTTTACCTGAATGTCGGGCGTATGAAAAGGGTTCCAAAAAGAAGCAACCTCTCCTTAAAAGGAGTGAAATTACTTTTTTAAATGAAAAAAACATCCACTGGGGATGCTTTTTCTTCTTTTCTTAATACAGTACAGAAGGATCAATTGGCGCATATAAAGACGGATCGAAGTTTCCATCCATATTCATTAGTCGATATAGAGCATAAAAGTTACCTTCACCGTATGTCTGATCTTCATAGAATTGTGCATTTAGTATTTGGCCAGTCGGACTTACAAAGATGATTTCATCAAGAGCATCGTCTGTTGGATATGGATTATAGTAAACATCTCCATCAAATGAGTTTAGGAATTCCACCGGGAAGCCGTAGCCACCTGCAATATATGTGTGAGCAATAAAGTTCACTGTATCGTTGCCACCGTAATAAACATAAAGATCTTCGTCAAACTCTGAATATGGATAAGGATATACATAGGCTAAATATGTACCACCTTCAAATTCATCTAGATCTTTATAAGTTGGTTGACCGAGTGCTGTGAATGTTTCATTTCTTGTTTGTGAAAGAGTTGCCCCGTTCAGGAGGATGTCCCCTGTTGCTTGGTTGTACGTTAATTTAACTGCTTCTCCATCACCTGCTGTTGTTTGGGTAAGCTTGTCACTGAACCAACTGAGGTATGCAGTTAATTCTTGGTTTACTGATGCTGGAAGGGCTTTGTAGCCTCCTGCTTGTTTAATCGCGACTGCACGTTTTTTCAGTCTGTCTAATTTCGCATAATCACTTTTCATTTTTGTGAATTCACTGTTGTAGTAGGAATCTGTGATCACAGCAATTAGTCTGTATTGAGAAACTTCATAGATGACGCGTTCTCTCGCTACTTTTGCGACTTTGACATACGTGTCATTTAAGTATTTACGATTTTTAGAGCCTGAAACTTTTCCGATTGCGCGTTCAACCTTTTTGATATCAGCACTGAATGCATCGTATTGCTCGTCGATGTAGTAAAGATCGCCATTGCTGATTGTTTGATTGAAGATATTTGTTTTTTGTAGCAGCTTTTTCCCTGCACCTACAGCGTTTGCATAGTTGATGTCTGTAGCAGCGCTTGATGTTGTTGGCAGGATCGATGCGGTGAATAAAGTAAGTAAAATTGCCAGAAGTATTTTCTTCATGTTCAGCCTCCGAAGTAGTAATAAAAACCTATTATAAATGTACTATTCTAGAAGACTGTTAGTCAATTTAAACTTAAAGGGGGATAATGGATAATATCTTAATTATAATCTACTTTTTTCCTTGAACAGAAGCAAAAAGAAGTTATCTCCATAAGAGATACTTCTAGTATTATCATATTGGAATATTTTTTTAGAGGTTTACTGAGTTTTGTATTTGCTCAGCCCTTTTGGGTTCATTTATTAGTCTGAAGCTCATTTATGTGGGTTCAATTTCATGTGAAGTCTATTAAATCAAACTGCTTTCTTAATTTAGATATTTCTCTTTCATTTTGGACGGTCTTTTCCCAAGTGTGTTCATGATCTAACTCAACTGATGAAAATCGACTGTTGATTTCATTATAGTACTTTTCATTTTCCAGTCGCACTTGTGTTAAATCTTCCTGTGTTGCTTTTTGGTCTTGTTTCATTTCTGAAATGTCTTGCTTTATTTCTGAAATGTCTTGTTTCATTCCTGAGATATCTCGTTTCATATCCTTAACTTCTTGTCTAGTTTCTTGTTGCTCCCTTTTCATATCCGTTTGCTCTTGTTTCATATCACCAACCATTCTTATCAAGTTGGCTAGCATGTTTTCCATTCGCTCTAATCGTTCTTCCATTGAACTCACCTCCTTCTCTACAATATTTTACAATCTTTTTAGGAAGTACGCTATTGGTTAAGCATTTTTCACAAGAAATGAACAAAGACAGCCCCCACCACTGGAGACTGCCCTCAACCTTACCCTTTCACCGATCCTGCTAATAGTCCTTTTACAAAATATTTCCCAAGTAATATATATACTAACAATGTTGGTAATGCGGCTAATAGTGCCCCTGCCATTTGGACGTTCCAGTGAACGATTTGGCTTCCTGATAGGTTTTGTAGGGCAACCATAACTGGCTGTTGATCAGAGGTTGTGATTGTTACTGCGAATAGGAATTCGTTCCAGATGTTTGTGAATTGCCAGATTGCTACTACAACAAAGCTTGTGATGGAAAGTGGAATCATGATGTGGCGGAAAATTCCTAGGAAACCCGCTCCATCTATTTTTGCTGATTCGATCATTTCTTCCGGGATGTTCGCGTAGAAGTTACGGAACATGAGTGTTGTGATTGGTAATCCGTAAACAACGTGAACGAAAATTAAACCGATGATTGAGTTATATAGTCCTACTTCACGTAAGAACTGAATTAATGGGATTAAGATACTTTGGTATGGAATAAACATTCCGAATAAGATTACTGTGAAAAGAACGTCTGCGCCTTTGAATTTCCATTTTGATAACACATAGCCGTTCATTGCTCCTAGTAAGGCAGATAGTAGTGTTGCCGGGATGACTAGGTAAAATGAGTTCATTAAGTTTGGTGCTAATTTTTCAAATGCCTCCGTGTAACCACTAAAGTCGAGTGAGCTTGGTAGCTGCCACATGGTTGCGAGCGTTACTTCGTCAAATGGTTTTAAGCTTGTAATGAGCATTACGTAAACTGGCATGAGGAAGAAGAGACTCATGGCGATTAAGATGAGATAAACAATAGGTTTGCCGATTCGTTGTAGCACCATGTTACGCTTCACCCTTTCTGCTGTGGATTAAATATGGCACGATGAAAATGGCTACTGAAACTAGCATGATAATTGCGATTGCTGCACCGTTTGCATAATAGTTGCCACGGAATGTTGTTTCAAACATATAAACACCAGGTACGTCTGTTACGAAGTTTGCACCAGGACCTGTCATCGCGTAAATAAGATCGAAAATCTTTAATGAAATGTGAGCCATGATGATGATGACACTCACTGTGATTGGACGTAATAAAGGTAGAATAATTTTTCGATAGATTGTAAATTCAGATGCACCGTCCATACGTGCTGCTTCTCGTACTTCATCTGGAACACCGCGTAATCCTGCTAAATACATTGCAAGTGAGAAGCCAGTCATTTGCCAAACGGCTGCGATCACAACTGCGATTAGTGCTGCCGGAATCCCGAATTCAATTTTTCCCCATTGAAAGCCTGCGAGGATAGTTGTGTCTGTATACCATTTTGATTCTAAGCCGAGTTTGCTTAAAAATAAGTTCACACCTGTTGTTGGGTTTAATAGCCACTGCCAAACTACCCCTGTTACGACGAACGAAAGCGCCATTGGGAAGAAAAACAGGTTACGGAATACGGGCTCTGCTTTAATTTTTTGATCAAGTAAAATCGCAAGACCCATACCGCTGATAATCACAAAGCCAATGAATAGGATTGTGAAAAAGATTGTATTACGTAAATCCGCTTGGAAACGGAAGTCTTGGAATAAGTAGATATAGTTTTTCAAACCTGCGAACGAAAAATCAGGAACTAGTGTGTTCCAATTACTTAAGGATACATAACCGGTCCAGCCGATAAAGCCATAAACAAAGACCAAAATAAGAATAAATGATGGCAGGATAAAGCCGATGGCCATAAGGTGATCACTTGTTAGCTTTTTCTTTTTCGGTAGGGAAGCAACGGTCTGGGCTGATTGTGATGTTTTGACTGTTTCCATCTAAGTTCTCCTCCTTTATGAGAGGTCAGGGAATCGATTCCTGGCCTCTTTTAGAAAAACTTGGCTTGTCGCCCGCAATGGCGAAAGCCTTAGTTTTTCTTATACTATCCTCCATAAAGTATGAGCTATTGATAGTATAAAAAAGGGGAAGAGACTGTGCTCATCCCCTTGGTGATTACTTAAGCTCTGCTTGAGCAGCTACTAAGGAATCTGTGAATTGACCTACATCTTGTTGTGTAACGAAGATGTTCACATTTTGGTTTACTTTTGTTAAGAAGCCTTCAGCAGCAGCTGAACCGTGCGCTAAGCTTGGTGCTAGACTAGCCGTTTTGAAGTCTTCGATTGTGTCTTTTCCGTATTGGTCATATTTTTCAACGTCTGAATCAACACGTGCCGGAATCGATCCTTTTAGTGGGTTGAATGCATCTTGACCTTCAACTGATGCTAATACGCTTAAGAATTGTTTTACACCTTCTGGATTTTCAACACCTGTTGGTAAACCGAATGTATCTGTAATAACCATGAATTGACCGTCAGTACCTGGAGTAGCTACATAGCCAAAGTCTTCGTTAACAGCTAGGTTTAAGTCATTTACAAGATACCCTTTTGCCCAGTCACCCATCACATTCATCGCTGCTTCGCCGTTTGCAACTAATTGTGTTGCATCTTGCCAGTTACGAGATGCGTGGTCTTCGTTGATGTAAGTAAGCATTTTTTTGAATGTTTCTGCTGCTTCTACTACTTTTGGATCGTCAAATGATAATTCGCCAGTCCAAAGCTTGCCGTAGTCTTCAGCACCTAATGTACCTAAAAGAACTGTTTCATAAAGATGTGTTGCAGTCCAAGGCTCTTTGTCTCCAAGAGCTAATGGTGTGATGCCTTTTGCTTTTAATGCATCTGCTACTTCAAAAAACTCATCAAATGTTGTTGGTGCTTCTAAGCCATTTTCTTCAAATACCTTTTTGTTGAACCATAGAACGTTACCGCGGTGAATGTTCACTGGTACAGAGTAGATGTTGCCATCTTTACTTACCATGTCAATTAAGTCTTGTGGAAATTTATCGTTTAAGCCTTCTGCTTCAAAAAAATCGTTAAGTGGTTCCATTTTCCCTGCTGCTACCCAGCCTTCGTTAAGCTCGGCACCACCGTGAACCTGGAATGTTGCCGGAGGATCGTCACCTTGCATACGGCTCGCAAGTACAGCCTTCGCGTTTGTTCCTGCTCCACCAGCTACTGCTGCGTTTTCAATTGGAATATCTGGATGCTTTTCCTCAAATAATGCAATAAGAGCCTTTAATCCATCTTCTTCACCAGCACCAGTCCACCAGCTGAAAATATCTAATGGAGCTGCTTTATCGCCGCCGCCCTCACTGCTGCTGCCTTCTGATGCTTCTTCTGTGCTTGAGCCTGAGCTACAAGCTGAAACAATCAATGTAAAGACTAAAAATAGTGATAATAGGAAAGTCTTTTTCATCTTACATCCCCCTTGTATATATGTTTGTAATCGCTTACGAGTTTTATTATAAAGGGAAATGGAAGCGTTTTTATTAGTTAATTTCTTCACTATTTTATTTATTTCTGCATTATTTTGTGGTCGACCTGAACTGTTTAGGTGATAAATTTGTCACCTTTTTAAAGACTCGGCTGTAATAATTTGGATCTTTGTACCCAACTTCATAGGCGATTTCTTTTAAACTTAGGTTCGTTTGGAGGAGAAGCTCCTGAGATTTTTCAATTCGATAGTCGGTCACATAGTCGATGAATGTTGTCTTTGTTTGTTCTTTGAACATTTTGGTAAAGTACGTTGGTGTTAGCTCAACGTATGCCGCAACATCTTCAAGGCTGAATGATTCTTTGTAATGGTCGTGAATATAGGCCTTTGCTTTAGAAATAGCATCGTTGCCCTCACCTTGGAGAATGATTTTTTCTCCAAATTGGCGGAGGAGATGGATAAAATCATCTTTTGTATTTGCTTGAAGAATGGGAAGATCGCGAAGGTTTATACCTTCCGCTTCAATTGCTTGCTTGATTTTGATTGCCCATTCTCGAATGTGTTGCGTGACTTTTTCATTTTGGTCAAATTGTTTCGTTAAATGGTCATAGTATAGATGGAAGTAATCGGTTGCTTGGTCGACTCTTCCGGCTGTGATTTCGTTTTGTATGGATTTTTCTAGTTTTTTAGCCGTGCTATCTTCTTTTTCGTTAAGTAACGGAAATCCATAGGATACACTTGTTTCCTTTGTTAGCTGGGTGGAAGCTAGCAAGGCCTGTTGGTATGAGATTGATAGCTTGTCTAAATCGGCAAAAGGTGATCCGATACCGATGTTTGTATCGGATGGAAGCTCATGGCTTAGAGCTCGAGCTAGGTTAAGCGCGTCTGCTTTTAGGTGATGCGCTGATTTTTTTTCTGAAAGGAAAAGGACAGTTTGCTTGTCTCCTTGTGCTTTTGTTATATGTGGTAGATCGGTTTTGTGTTTAAGTGTGTTTGATAGTGTTGTCATATCACAGCCTGTGATGACTTGGAAGAAGCCCATTTGTGCGTTTGGATAGAGACTTCGGTACATTTGCTCGGTGTCGGCTGTGATTTCGTTTTGTGTGATCGCAGTGATGAGCTGTTGCTTGACCAGCTTTTCTGTTTCGTTTAGTTGTTGCTTTGTTTGTTCTTCTATTTGTCTGGCTTCTTTGATTTCTTTTTCAACTCTGAGTAAGGATTCGAGTGTTTCTTGTTTGTTGCTCGGTTTGAGGATATATTCCTTAACTCCCTGCTTCATTGCTTCTTTTGCATACTCAAAGGAATTATATGCTGACACCATAATGAACTTCGTTTGCGGCAGCTCGGCGAGAATTTGTCTGATCGCTTCGAGACCGTCGATGCCGGGCATGTGGATGTCCATGAACATGATGTCCGGCTTGTGAAGCCTTGCTTGTTCGATTGCGATCCGACCATTTGCCGCTTCGCCGACAACCTCCATATGTGTGAGGCTCTCGGTAATAAACTTTTTCATCGCTTTGCGTTCAATCAATTCGTCGTCTACTATGATGATTTTCATGGGTTTGCCTCCTTTTTTGGCATTTTTGTGTGGGGGAGGTGTGTTCGACAAATTGTGGGGCGTGCCTGTCACTCCTCGAGTTTTTGCCGACAAAATTCGGGTGGTGACAGGCACCAGTTCCTTCAGGCACCAGTTTCTGCACCTCATCCCCGCGGCAGTCTCATCCGAATTGTCGTCCCTCTGTTGATCTCTGAATCTATTTCTAAAATATCTTGTTGCTTGTAGACTAGCTCGAGTCTTTTGATGACGTTTTGGAGGCCGATTCCGGTGGAGTGGCCACTGTGTTGTTCATGGAGGTCGATTTGGTCGCGGGAGAAGATGCGTTTCTTAGTTTCTTCGTCCATGCCTTTGCCGTTGTCCTCCACTTCGACGATGACTTGGTCATCTTCACAATAAATGTTCAAGCTGATCATTCCGCCCTCTTCCAGCTTTTCGACTCCGTGTATGAAGGAGTTTTCGACTAATGGCTGGAGGGTGAGGGCTGGGATTTTGGTGTCAAGACAGCCTTCATCGATGTTTGTTTTAAATGTAATGCGTTCGGCAAATCTTGTTTTTTGGATATAGAAATACTCTCTTACCACGTTCACTTCTTCTTTTAATGTGACTGATTTATTAATATCACCAAGGCTTGATCGCAACAATGTTGAAACGGATTGAATGAGCCTTGATGTAACGTTGGCATCTTCTAAATACGCCATTCTTGAGATTGTATTTAATGTATTAAACAGAAAGTGTGGGTTAATCTGATTTTGTAAGTGCTTGAGTTCCAGTTCTTTGAGGAGCTGATCAAGCTCGGATTTTTCCTTTATTTCTTCTATTAATTGTTTAATATTTTCTCGCATGTGTTCGAACGAGTCACTTAATACCTTTACTTCATCATTTGTTTTCACCTTAATTGGCGGACCTTCGAAGTTTCCTTCTGATACTTCTTTTGCCGCTTTAGATAATCTTCGCAATGGATGAGTCAGACCTCTTGAGAACAAGACTGCGGTTAATAACGCTAACAGTAGGGTTGAGCTGAAAAGATTAATCGTGAACCATTTAAAAGCATGCTGCCGCTCTTCCATTTCTTGATAAAACATTTGGTATTCAGCTAGCTCAAAATTGATTAGCTGTAGAGTGGATTCCAAAATATAAGAAGATATATTCCGAACTTCCTTCGCATGTGTTGTGTATTGATCTAAATTATCGTACTGAACAGCTGCAATGGTGATGTCACTTTCAAATAGAAGATTTCGAACCATTCTTTGGTATTTATCAAGCTCTTCTCTATTAATTCCGGTAATTGCATCTTCTTGGAGCTTTTCATTATTTTCTTTGAGGCGCTTCTTTAGATCTCTATACTCCTCTAAATACACATTGTCTTTTTCCACAACATAAGCATTAATTTTTTCATAAACCTGCGATGATTGCTGAGAGATTTCATTAAATAGTAGAAACCTCTCAAAGCTAGCATGGTACTCTGAGACCATTTGTGAACTGCTGAAATAAATAGAATATGAAACAACATTAAATAGTAGTACAAAAGCTAAAAAATAAACTAATAATTTGTTGCGAATGCTTGTCATGGCTTACTTCCTCCATTCATAGAGGATGGTGAGATTGGCAGGTCTTCTTTATAAATTACCTTTGTATCTGTATGCTGAAGTGGATCCATTTTTTCACCCTTGTTTAGTTGAATCATTTTTTCAACTGCTTCATAGCCCATTTGATAAGGAAATTGAACGACAGTTGCTTCAATTGTTCCTTCTTCAATATAATCAAGGGTTTCTTGCAAAATATCAAAGCCGATAATGTACAGATCCTCTTCTGCCTTCACCCTTTTCACAACCTTGGCAATGCCGATTCCATCGAGCGCACTTGTGCCGTAAAATGCTGTTGTTTTAGGATGCTGCTGCAAAATGCGGTGGGCAGCCTCCTGCGCGCCAATTTCCGTGATGTTGGACTCCTCTATAGCAACGATCTCAATTCGCTTTTCTGTTGCAACGGCATCCTTAAAGCCTTGAACGCGTAGCTTTTGATGAGGTGCTTCAAGGCGACCTGTAACGATTGCGACCTTTTGCTCACCCTTTGTATCGTTGAGCAGCGCTTTACCTGCAAGAAAACCAGAATAGTAGTTATCTGTGCCCACATACACAGCCCGGCCGCTTTCAGGTGCATCTGTATCGATTGTTACAACAGGGATTAGTTTTTCTCTCGACTTTGTGACAAGCTTATCAAACTCCGGCTCAGCCACCCCCTGCGTGATCACTCCATCAACTAGGCCTGCGATGGCCATATCAATCGTTTTTAAATACTCATCATTATTTGCCTGCTTTGGTCCTAAATACTCAAGGTACACATTGTGGAATTTGGCGGCATCTCTTGCGCCTTGTTCGACGAGACGCCAGTAATCATTATCGAGCTCCTCCGGAATCAGGACAAAATGATAGTCGTAAGTTTGTTCGGCATTAGGCTTAGCTTCTTCGTTAAAGTGAAATGTTTCTTTTCCATAATATAATGTAAGAAAACCAGTTAGTAAGAATACGAGAAAAGTAATGATGTATAGAAAACGTCGGAAGTATAACATGTTGTGACCACCTTTTAATGGTAAGCGTTTTCTCTTATTTTAGTTGATGTGGGGGGAGATTGGTAGGGGAGATTACGGGAGAGGGTTGAGTAATTTGGATTCTTGGAAATGTTTTTTGGTGATATTCTGATGGATTGTGTGGAATAATTCATGTATTTCATGGAAGTATGAGGTTTTGTTGCAATTTTTATTGCCGAGTTATTACTTTTTATCGGAAAATCCAGCTGCTAACGAGAATATTTCCGGTTTATCCTCGCTAATAATGCATTTATCCGCGATTCTGGAGAGTTTATCTGCGATTTTGAGAATTTATCTGCGATTATTCTAGTTTTATCCACGATTATCGGGATTTATCTGCGATTAGACAAATTTCAACAAAATCCAAGAAGTGACAGGCACCACTTCCAAATACAAAAACGAGCACCCCCAAAGGTGCTCGTTCTTTTTATGATGCATATACTTTTCTTATTTGAGAAATTAAGTCTTCTATCATTTCATTAGTTGTAATATCTACTTTTGCTTCGCCTTTGTCGTAGGCGCTTAATAGAATTTGTAACAGCTCTTCTTGTTTCAGCTGATTATCCTTCATTTTGTATAAGTTTCCTTTCTTTTTTTACAAATTCAGACAATACCAAGTCATTATACTTTGATTCTGTGGTGCTGACAAGATGTAATTTTTTTGGTTTGCCCGGAACAAATAAAAATTTCGAAAGCTGCTTATCTTTTATGTCCCCGCTTCTTTCTTGTACTAAACCTTTTTGATCGATTCAATATGCGTTATAATAGAAGAATTAGGTTTATTTCAATCATTTATCTGTTTAATGTAGTGCAGCTGTGCTTGGGCGCAGTTCTGCTTTAAATGAAAGGAGTCCTCTCTATGCTTGGTCGGGAACTTAGTAAAGAATTTGTACTTGGTGCCGGTGAACAGATTAAACAGTTGCTTTCTCCTCAGGATGAGCATGATCGTAATGTCGTGAAAAAAGGACTCATTTTATATCGTCAAGGTAGTATTTATAATGTGAGCACAACAAGTCACACTGTTTCTGCAAAAGTCCAGGATGTCACGAGTGTTCAGGTTGAGCTTGATTTGGATGATTTTGTGATGAGCACGTGTACGTGTCCGGCTCCTTCAATTTGTCGGCACCGTATAGCAGCCTTTCTATATGTATATGCAAGTGTTGACCGAGTCGGTACATTCGTTGATCTTTGGAAAGAAGAAAAACCGATCGATGACGTGTTAAAGCATGTACAAAAAGCAAGCTCACTTTTAAAGCCTGAAAAGGAGTATGAAGATTCCTCCCTTGCAAGCTGGATTGCGTTTTTTGATCGTGAGTTTGAGAGCTGGTATGAACAGGTTTCTTCTCCTAATCAGCTTTTCCAAAGTCTTTTTCATCATTATTATTCGGCCCTGAAAAAGAAGGCGCCTAAGTCTCCTGAGATGAAACAGTTTTTTATCGTTCAGGCATCTGTGACGGTTTTTATAAAAATCTTGCAGCTTATTAATGAGACGAAGCCAACGGACTATATGTTACAACATATTATTTATCCTTATATTGATCAGCTTTCCGATAATGTGGCAATCGCAATTTCTGAGATGAAGCGCTATGCCTTGCCGTTTGCCCTTGATCCGCTATTAGTGGACAGTGTTGAGCGCTTCCGTGAGCTATTGTTCACGAGCAAGCACTATCAATATGAACGTTCGAATTTGTATCAGCTGCTATGGATTGAGCTATTGCGTCGCGATAAGTTTATAAATATTGAGCGAGAATGGCTTGAGGAGCATCTTGAAGATGAAAAGAATAAAGAGCCTTCGTATGCGGTGGAAATGGAAACAGCACTCATGCATATGGATTTTCTTCAATCACGTGATGAACACATTTTTGAAACGATGAAAAAGCTCACACCAGCTGCACTGCCGTTTACCTTTCATTGGGTTGAGGACATCATGAAAAAGAAAAACTGGAAGCGCATGTCTGCCTGGATGTCTTATATGATGGACAATTCAACCGAATACATAAACAGTGATCTTCCTTTTGAAGAAAAACGACAAGTTGTCCGCTATATGATGCAGCTTATTAAGCAATACTCAAAAGCTACGAATGATGAAAAGCTGTTTGAACGTGCATGTCGTAACATGCTTCCGTTGAGCTATGCGGAATATCATGATTTTCTTTTAGATAAAGAGCAGTATCGCACGTGGATTGAACTGCAGACGTTGTTAGGCTTTTCAATAGAAGAAATGGATACTTATGTGTTAAAAGATATTGAAAAAAGTGAGCCGGGTGTCCTTTTGCCTCTTTATGTTAAAACGGTTAAGCATGAAATCAGTATGAAGACCCGTGAAAATTATAAAATGGCTGTGCGCTATTTAAAGAGAATGAAAGCTCAGTACAAAAAGCTGAAGCGCGAGGAAGTATGGGAAAATTATATTCTGCAGCTATCAGATGAACATAAACGACTACGTGCATTTCAGGAAGAATTGAAGAAAGGGAAGCTGATCCATGATTAATACTGTCAATATTGTCTTGCATGCAGAGCAAATCGAAAACAATTCTTTTTATGTTTACTGTACGTCTGCGATAGACGCGCGTCCGCTTACAGTTGAAGAGTTTTCCCGCTATCTTTTCACCTGGCATGAGTCTTCTTTTTTTGGAACAAAATTAGAGGACATTAGCTATATCGGCTTGCCCGCTGTTCAGCTCTCAGCGTGGATGATGGTTGAGTTACTCGGGAAAGAAACGTACAACTCACTCGCGACGATTTCCTTGTCAGAAGATGCAGAGCGCCTTGTCCATGTGGCCCATACGATTTATGACAAGATTGCAAATGGTGAGTACGTGCCTGATTTTGAAGGCTGGAAGCAAGGTGTGACACGCTTCAAGGATGCTGGAAATGAACTTGAAGGCTTTGCATTAGATTGGTTTTCTGCAGCCATAACTGATTTGATCGAAAATGACCTGATTCTTCAGGATGCATGGGCAGATATTGTGAACACCTATCCGGTTTTAACAACGTTTCAAGGACATTTTATTGATGAAACAGATTTTCTTGAAAAAATCGGGTGGCATCACGATGATACCCCGTTTTCAGTTGGTCTTCGCCTGAATGAACCAGAAACAGATACTGATGATTGGCAGCTTGAGATTCTTTTGCGGAGTAAAACGGATGAAAACGACTTGGTTCATTATCAAGGCGAATTGCCGAGAAAATGGAAGCCTTACTTAAGCAAAATAGAACGAGAGCAGGAGCGCTTTTCAGAGGTTGTTCCATGGTTGAGCTTTCAAACTGGAACAACCTATGTGACCGAAGATGAAGCATGGTTATTTTTAACCGATGCGAGTGAGACGCTGATCAACATGGGCGTGGAGATTTTACTTCCATCATGGTGGCAGGTTGTGAAGGATTCACAGCTTATGCTCAAGGCGAAGGTGTCATCATCACCTCGTGGGCAGTCGTTTGTTGGCATGAACTCACTGATTGATTTTAACTGGCGCTTTTCTACGAATGGCGTGGAGATGAGTGAAGAGGAATTTCTGCAGCTCGTTTCACAGCAACGCCGTCTTGTGAACTTTAGAGGACAGTGGATTAAGCTTGATCCTGCCTTCATTAAACAAGTTCAGGCAATATTGAAAAAAGCCGATCGAGATGGCTTGCATTTGTCTGATATTCTTCATCAGGAGCTGAACGCAAAAGATCTTGATGAAGATCATGATGATGTCGTTGATGCGCGTGCGTTTGCTAATATTCAAATTGAATTGAATCAGCAGATGAGAGGCTTGCTTCGGAAGCTAACTGATACGGAGGAGCTGCCGTCACATGCGATACCTGAGGAGTTTCAAGGAACACTTCGTCCTTATCAGCAAAATGGTGTGGATTGGCTGTTATTTTTACGTAGTGTTGGCTTTGGTGCTTGTCTTGCAGATGATATGGGTCTTGGAAAAACGATTCAGATGATTGCTTATTTTTCTTATGTAAAAGCCACGGAAAAGCCTGAGCATCCTGCGCTCATCATTGCGCCAACCTCAGTGCTTGGTAACTGGCAGAAGGAATTTGAAAAGTTTGCTCCACATTTGAATGTGAAGCTTCATTACGGCCCGAACCGTCCTAAGGAAGAGCAGTTTGCTCCTTCTCTAGAGAATTATGATGTGATTATTACTTCATACGGACTTTCTCATGCAGATTATGAGGAAGTTTCAGCTGTTAAATGGAGTACGATTTGCTTAGATGAGGCGCAAAATATTAAAAATGCCCATACAAAGCAATCGCGGGCAATCCGTAAGCTGCGCGGGCAGCATCATATTGCCTTAACAGGAACACCGATGGAAAACCGCTTAACAGAGCTTTGGTCGATTTATGATTTCTTAAATCACGGCTACTTAGGTAGCTTGCATAGCTTTCATAAACGCTATGTTCTGCCGATTGAAAAAGATCGTGATGTGGAACAAATTGAACAGCTGCAACGCTATATTAAGCCATTTTTATTAAGACGTACAAAACGAGATGAACAGGTTGCCTTGAATCTACCTGAGAAGCAGGAGCAGAAGGAATATATTCCGCTTTCTATTGAGCAGGCCTCGTTGTATGAGCAGCTTGTGAAGGATACGTTTGAGCAGGTGAATTCCTTGGCTGGTATGCAGCGTAAGGCATTAATTTTAAAAATGCTAGGGAAATTGAAACAAATCTGTAATCACCCTGCCCTGTATTTGAAGGAACAACAGCCAAAGCAGTTAGTTTCTCGTTCACATAAGATTGAAAAGCTTTTAGAGCTGACCACCCTGATTCGTGAGCAGCAGGAAAGCTGTTTGATTTTCACGCAATATATCGGCATGGGTGACATGATGAAAAAGCTGCTGGAAAAGGAATTTGGTGAAAAGGTGTTGTTTTTGAACGGAAGTGTGATGAAATCAGAGCGTGACCGAATGGTTGAATCGTTCCAAAACAAGGAATTTCCGATTTTAATTCTTTCATTGAAGGCCGGTGGAACGGGACTGAATTTAACTGCAGCCAACCATGTGATCCACTATGATCGCTGGTGGAATCCTGCCGTTGAAAATCAGGCAACAGACCGCGCCTACCGAATTGGTCAGGACCGCTTTGTTCATGTTCATAAACTCATTACGACCGGAACGATCGAAGAAAAAATTGATGAGATGCTAGAGAAAAAGCAATCTTTAAATGATGAAATTATTCAGAGTGAAAATTGGATTACGGAGCTTTCTTCTGATGAACTTGAGGAGCTCTTTACGTTATCGATGAGCTAGGAAGGGGTTTTTCTGATGGCGACAAAGCAAAAAAGCAAGAAGAAAAATGAAGAAAAAAAGGCCCCACAGTGGCAAAAGCTTGTAACATTAATTGAAAAGAAGGTTTCGAAGTAGAGCGACAGTTTTTTAGCTGTCGTTTTTTTTGTTTTTATAGTTCGAGCTGCTTTTCAATGTAGTTTAGCTTTGTGTCGTGGATGCCTGTTTTTGAACTTAAGTAGTCAACGTCCGTTTTTACACGGTTCAGGTCTGAGGAGTGTATTTTAAATGCATCTCGATGCTGTTCTAATTCCTCTTCGACTTTTTCGAAGTGACTTCTTGATTCTGTTGCAAGGTTATTAAGGTTCTCTTCTAATGCCGATTGCCTGCGTTCTAATCGAACTAAACCAGTTTTCACATCTTTCATTTCATTTGTCAGGTTGTTTAACTTTCCGTCAACCTCATTAAATCTTTTATCAATTTGTTCGAATCTTTGATTTATCTCTTCAAACTTCTTATCAATATGATTCATAAACGATCTTAATAGCTCTTCCATCATTTTCACCTCCTCTTATTTATTATATCATCTAATTTATAAAGGCTGATTGCTGAGCAACCAGCCTTTATTTTACATATCCATTTCAACCGCGTTATCAATAACCTCTTGAGGTACTTTCACTTCTTCAATTGTATTAAAATCGCTGTATTTCCCTTTCATGTTTTGCTTCATTTTAAGTGTCTCGCCTTCAGCGGTAATTTCCATATCCATTATTGTATTTAAGCTAGTTGGGTAGTATGTTTCTTTATCAATAAGTATTTCATACGTTACTTTATTGATTTTCATGTTATTAAACATGTCTTCACCTGCAGATAATTCTTCTGGAAATGTTTCTTTAACTGTTTCTTTTATGAATTCTGTAAATTTATCACCAGAAGCATTTAATTTGAGAATATAATTTTGTTCATCTTGTTCAAAAGAGAAATCATCAACAAATTGCTGAAGTTTTTTGATTTCTTCTGCTGGGTTTGTTTGTTGATTCGATAACTGCATAAGCTGATCAGACATTTCCTTCGGGAATTTCATCCACTGGTTTGCAGCTGGATCTAATATATAAATTCCATCGGCAGAAAAATATGTTTCAGTCGATAATGCATTGTCTGCTCCAACATCATTCATTTTCATATCCATCTTTTGATATAAAGTCATTGGCTCTGTCACGACCTTCATATCAATTGCCGACTCCATATTAATGGCTTCTGTTTGTCCTGGGACAGTCATTTCTTGCTTCATATCCATTTGAACAGCAAAGCTCTTCATTTCTTCCGAAGCTTCCATTGAATTTGTCATAACCTGTTCGAGGGTTAGCTCTGATATATTTTCTTTTTTATTTTCTTCTTCTGTCTTTGAACTTTCATTTACTGTTGTAGCAGTCTGATTACATGCTGCAAGTATAAACACTAGCATGGCTGAAAACAGTACTGATAACGTTTTTTTCAATTGGCACACTCCTTCTTCCCTTTTGTATGTAATACGTGTGAGTTTCCAGTAAGTTTCATATTTTACCAGAAATTCCAAATCAAGTGTAATGATACTCGATATAAAAAAGGAATTCACGCTACAATATAACTAGTTTTCTATAAAGGTAGAAACTCCTAGAAATTTCACAGCTCGATATGTAAAAAATCGGCTGATCACCTCACAGCAATCAGCCTTCAAAATGTGGAATTAAGGGGATACCATTGATTCTTTCTCATGAAGAGAACGAGGGAAATTTAAGATTCTTGCTCAACTAGTTCACGTGGCTTGCTACTCATAAAGCGAACAGAGTCAGCAACAACTTCTGTAACATACACACGGGTTTTTTCAGCATTTTCATAGCTGCGTGTTTGGAGGCGACCTGTGACTCCTACGATTGAACCTTTGCGGCAGTAGTTAGCCGTATTCTCAGCAGTTCGTCTCCATACCGTACAATTTACAAAATCTGTTTCAATTTCTCCAGCTGCATTTCGGAAACTTCGGCTAACCGCAAGTGTAATGTTTGCAACTGGTGCTCCATCTGCTGTGTACCGAATTTCGGGATCTTTTGTTAATCTTCCAACCAAAATGATTTGATTGATCACTTCATTCCTCCTTTCCTCTTTTGTACAAGCTTATTGTATTCGATTGTTCAGGATTGGAAAAATGAGTAAATTTGTTTTTTTGAAATGGTATTGTGCTATGAAACTGATTTTTTCTAATAAGGAAATACCTTTTTTAAATAGGTTTTTTCCTAATACAACAAAATTCAACAATTTTCTAGTTTTTTTAATAAAGTTGGTCTGTTAATCGTTGTAGGGAATTCGTTACATATGAAAAATGATTTTCGCCAGTGAAGCTTACACTTTGAAGAATGTGTTGAAAGGATTGAGATTGAATAATTTCTTCGTGAAGAGGTGCGTCAATATAGTGTTTTTCATCCTCATTCCAGATAAAATACTGAATGGATAAGTTACTCTTTTCTAATTGAAAAATGATGCGTAGAATGCTATTCAGATTCTGCTCTAAATAACGAATATCAACTGTAGCGTGAACAGGCACTCGAAAATGATGATAATTCGTTGTACCTACTTCTTGATCTCCTACTCTAAGAATAACTAAATTTCCATCGGTACTTTCTCCAACCCTTTGTGAATCTTTTTCTAAATAAATTGATTTCAGCCTAAATTCGACCATTTCATGACCTCTCTTCAATTATTATCACTGTAAGTATATTCCAATTTATCTCATTTCAAAATTTAACTATTTTTCATTTTTCGCTAAATTTGACGAAATATCGGGAAAAAGATAGATTCTTCTCTTTCTTTCGTTGTATTTTACGTATTCTCTTAAATTAGGTCGAATTATCTATTTTTGTACAGTATTAGAACATCACTCAATTTGTTCTGTATTAGAACATATCTTGTCCCTATTCTCCTTTACGATAACAGTAAACTTGGAGAAGGGAAATGTTGGTTACATGAGAGAATTAGAGAAATTCCAAATGAATCTAAGATTTTATCGTGAACAAAATGGTTGGTCACAGGAGCAATTAGCCGAAAAAATCAGCGTATCCCGACCAGTTATTACCCGCCTTGAAACAGGTGAGCAAGCCCCTGATCTATCTTATTTAATATCGCTTAGCAATGCTTTTCAAGTGAGCATTGATCATCTGCTTGGACGCGATGAGCAGACAAATGAATACCTTTATGAAATGTATGGAAAATATCAAGCTGAAGGCTCCGTTTCTCAGTTGATTGATTATTTAATAAAAAATCCTAAATTCACGCAAAGCCTGCAAGAACTTTTATTAGTGAAAACGAAAGATCGAAAAGAAATTGAAGCCATCATTATGACCATCATTGAACGAGTTTCAAATGTATCGAAATAGACCGTCCATCGGCTCATTCTGTTGTTTGTGATCTCTATGGTATACTAAAAGAAAACGAGCTAGCGAGGATGATATCATGAAAACGTTCAAGCTTGTCGGTCTACAGATTGAGGATACAGCAGTAACTGAAAACGGCGTAATTCCTTTGAAAGATGGTCTTGTAATTAACAAAGAAGATGGCGAAAACTCGTGGTTAATTGAAGCTTTAATTTCAAAAGAATGGTTACCTCTTTTTAATGAGCACATGGAGCAACCAGATACACAACTGAAGGTGCTTGTTACAATCTCCAAAACAACCAATACACCTGCGCAAATATCTGCCAGTGTAAAGAACATCACAGAATTGGATGAATCTATTTCTGTTTTGTTGGATGGACGGTTGCTGGCGAGGTCGGTTTAGGGCGAGATGGCAGTCGGGGTGGGGTCCGGAGCGAGGTGCTTGGTGCCTGCGGGGTTGCATGGTGCCTGTCACTTCCCGAAGTTTGTCGAATGGCTGCACATGGTTGTGCGGCTTTTTGTGTTTTTTGAAAGTGTATTTTACAGCAAATAATGATATCTTTCTTCATCGCAAAAAGCCCAGAACCGCACCTGGTTCTGGGCTCAATTTTCTTAAAATATCTTCTTCCGGTCTCTTTCTTCTTTTAAAATTTCAACCGCTTCTCTAAAACGTTGCGAGTGGACAATTTCGCGTTCACGTAGGAAGGCTAAACTGTCATTTAAATCAGGGTCATCGGACATATTAATGATCCACTGATATGTAGCACGTGCTTTTTCTTCTGCGGCGATGTCTTCGTAAAGGTCAGCAATTGGATCGCCTTTTGCTTGGATGTATTCAGTTGTGAATGGGTTGCCTGCAGCATTGTGATAGAAAAGCGCTGAGTCATGGTTCACATAGTGTGGAGCAAGGCCCGCTGCTTTTAGCTGCTCAGGTGTGGCATCTTTTGTAAGCTTGTAAATCATTGTTGCGATCATTTCAAGGTGGGCAAATTCCTCTGTGCCGATATCGTTTAATAAGCCCACAACTTTGTCAGGAATCGTGTACCGTTGATTTAAGTAGCGAAGTGCAGCCGCGAGTTCCCCATCGGCCCCGCCGTATTGTTCAATCAGATATTTCGCAAGTGTCGGGTTACATGTACTTACTTTTACAGGGTATTGAAGTTTTTTTTCATAAACCCACATGTTGTGATTCTCCTCTCCTGTTTATGTCGATTTTTGTCTAATCGTAGATAAATCTTCAGAATCGAAGATAAAATGCTAGTAATCGTAGATAAATCTCTAAAAATCGAAGATAAACTGCCGATAATCGAAGATAAACCTCTTTATATAATTGAAAATGCTGCGAAATTGTTGATTTATCCTCTAATTTAATAGCAAATACCTGCTATCTTGCCGATATAACCCCTAATTTAATAGCAAATACCCGCTATTTTACCGATAATCCCCCAATTTAATAGCAAATCCCTACTATCTTGCTGATATATCCACAAATTTAACAGCAAATACCCGCTATCTCTCCGATATATCCCCTAATTAACAGCAAATACCCGCTATCTCTCCGATATATCCCCTAATTTACTGCAACTCTGCTAAATTACAGTTGAGCCACCTCTATATTTAGATAAATCCCGGTCAGTTAATCCACTCTCCCAAAAAACTAGCGAGGACCTTCCCCACTACACCTGCCAAGGCCATGGAGCAGTTCCCCAACTCCAATTTGCATCAGCAAAGCTGCCACCGTATTGTGTGAGCATGCCGAATTTGGCTTCAAACGTCTGTCTTAATTGCTTGGAAAAGGCAGCGTATTGGTTAAATTGTTGGAGGGCTTGCATGTCATTTGGATGTGTATCTAAGTATAGTGTTAGCTCAACAAGTACAAAGTCTACAGCTTGAAGCTCTTCTAGGAGCTTGTAATATTCATCTGGTAATTGCTTGTGACTCATGGCTTAGGACCTCCTTTTGCCTCATATGGATTTACGTAATCATCATATAATGCAGGCCAAAGTGTTCCCTTTTTCAGTGCAACTCTAGGTGGAAACTGTTGTAGGGTTGGTGGTTGAAAACCCATATATAAATGCGGTGGTGTTGAATAATATTTCACACCAATCGGACGACAAGGATCAAATCGACTATGGAACGGATGATAGGTTTTCATATACGTTAGATGCTGTTGGTATGGAGCATTCATGTCTTTCATCTCTAACACACCTCTTTTTTCCTATGGAACCATCATTCCATATTAATCTAAGAAACTCTGTTCATTTCATCCTATTCGGAGGAAGATACTAAATATGATTAATATTTCTAATTTAAAACATAAAAAAGGCCAACATCTTGTGTTAGCCTTTTACATCTTATTTATTCTCGTCTTCCTTGTTGTTACCTTCTTGAGTACCTTCGTTGTTGCCTTCGTCCATCATATCGTTAGCTTCGTCAGTACCTTCTTCTAACATGTTTTCGCCTTCGTTAGCGCCTTCTTCCATCATGTCGCCGCCCTCATCAAGGCCTTCTTCTACGTTTTCACCTGCATCTTCAAGTGGTTGTTCTGTATCCATTTCACCGTTTTCTTCTGTTGGATTATTTTCTGGTGGTGCTGGATCTTCGTCATCTGCAGTACAACCTGTTACGATCATTGCTGCTAATAATGAACCTGATAAAGTTAGTAGCCATTTTTTTCTCATCATGATTGCTCCTTTCTATTTTGACCTTTTAGCTTTTGAATCCGGTCTTTGATTATGTTTCCCATCTCGTTTATTTTCATTCTGACTTTTCATAAAAATTGATCGGCCGATATGCTTTATATAGACAAGTTTGTTGCGAATAAAACCTTTCTCATGCAAAAAGAGCCAAACGACCTATCTGGTCATTTGACTCTTAGACTTCTTACTCTTCTGATTTTTTCTCACCTAAAGCAAACATGATTTCTGTCTCACATGCTACTTCGCCATCAACTGTTGCGATTGCCTTGCCTTTTCCAAGTGAACCACGTAAACGTGTAATCTCCACTTCTAGCCTGAGCTGATCACCTGGTACAACTTGCTTTTTAAAACGGCAATTATCAATCCCAGCAAAAAAGGCTAGTCTACCGCGGTTTTCTTCCTTTTTTAAGATAGCTACAGCGCCAACTTGTGCAAGTGCTTCTACGATTAATACGCCGGGCATGACTGGGTAATCTGGGAAATGGCCGTTAAAAAACTCTTCGTTCGCTGATACGTTTTTGATTCCTACTGCACGTGTTCCTTCTTCAACCTCGAGCACGCGGTCCACAAGTAAAAATGGGTAACGGTGTGGAATGATATTCTTGATTTCATTACTATCTAGCATATGTATAAGCTCCTTTTTATGAAAATCGTCACTATGTATATGTACGACAAAAGGAAGGCTTTCACCTTCCTTTTAACCAGTATATCCCGACCTTTATTCTTTTTCAACCAAGTCAATGATGTGCTGCCAAGTCGATTTTTCGAGGGCATCCTTTGGCTCGCCACTACCAATGACTCCGTAGCCGACGATAAGTCCAGCGATTGTGCTTACAACCATAAGAATTAAAACAAGCAGGACCCTTGCCCAAATAGGGAGCAAACGCACTCGAACACTCACCTTTTGGCGGCTTTCCTCATGATTCTCTTGTTCTTTTTTAGACTTTTTGGCCTTTTTCACTTCTTCTCGACTGATCGGTTTCGTCGTTTCTTTAGCTACCAATAGACTAAACTCCTATCTTACGCCGTTTATTAATCCCAGCATTTGGTCACCAAGTGTAACCGATTTTGCATTCATCTGATAAGAACGCTGTGAGATTAATAAATCGGTCATTTCCTTGGATAAGTCAACATTGGACATTTCAAGTGCCCCTTGCTCCATCGCTACATCGCCGCGCAGCTCACCTTCTAGAAACGTTAACACTTCATTTAACGGAATGCCGCCTAAATCTTTTAATCCATAACGATTGTTTCCGTTTTGGATTAACATTTGCGGGCGATCCACTTGGACAACACCGAGTTGAAATTCTTGTGGTGCTTCTGTTTGGTCATTTTGAACGGTAGAAATCGTTCCATCATTAGAAATAACGATTTTTTGAAAATCATCATTAAAACGAATTGGATTTTGATTTTCATCAAGAACCGGACTCCCATCAGAAGTTGTTAGCAATAATTGATTTGTTCCATCATTTGTTGGTGATAAGTATAATGCACCATCTCTTGTATAATTAATCTCCCCGTTAACGTCAATTTGTAAAAATTGATTAGGAAGAGTAAAGGCAATATCAAGCTCTCTGCTTGTTTGCTTCATGTTTCCTTGTGTAAAAACAAGGCTGCTGTTAAGCATAGCTCCCGTTCCCTGTCTGATTCCTAATTCCCTGCCGAAACGTTGCTCTGCAATTTCCTCCGCTCCGTTTGGCTGGTTATTAAATTGTTGACGTACAAGCTCAGAGAAAGAAGTTTCTGTTCTTTTATAGCTTTGTGTATCAATATTCGCCATATTGTGGCCGATTTGATCAAGCTGCTTTTGAAGCTGACTCATCGTATTCGTCGCTGTTATCATTGAGCGTAGCATTTACTAGTACCCCCTATTATATGCGGCCGATTTCGTTCGCGGCCTTGTCCATACTCTTATCATAAGCTTGCAATACCTTTTGATTCGCTTCAAACGAACGGTAAGCTGTCATCATATCTGTGTACGTACGTCCAACATCTACTGTTGAAGTTTCTAAGTAATTTTGTCTTAGATTATATTGAATGTTTTCGTTGTTTACGGCTGTTGGCAGTTCTTCATTATTAAATGTGCGATATAAACCATTACCTTCTTTTACAAGGTTACGAACATCCGCTTCAAAACGAACATCAATTTGCGCTACGAACTCTCCATCCGCAATCACTTCTCCATCAGGCGTTACCTGGAATTCACTAGACTGAATGGAGATTGGCTGCCCAGTTGTAGATAAAACCGGATTCCCACCAGAAAGAAGGATCCCGTTATTATCCCGTGTGAAATGTCCATTACGAGTATAGCGCTCTTCTCCTGCTTGATTTTGAACCGCAAAAAACAAAGCACCTTTTACATTTGTTTCTGCATTTAAGGGAATAATCTCTTCTAAAAGAGCTACATCCGAGTACAAGCCAGTCTCTTTAAGACCACCTTGTGAAAAAGTACTTTGTAGTTCTTGGACATAAGCACCTGTGTTAATCGAACCAATTGGTGTGACTTGACCAAATCTTGAACCATTTGTTGTTGGTACTGATTTATTTTCCAATCTATTTAAAAGCATTTCGGGAAATGCGCGGACACTTGCTTGATCCGCTTTATAACCCGCTGTATTGGCATTAGCCATATTATTTGAAAGCATTTCAGTACGTCTTTGCTGTGCAAGCATTCCTGCTGTTGCTGTATATAAACCTCTTAACATCTGTACACCCACCTTAGTCACATAGTTGTTACCGTACAAATGAATTCTTTTCGACAGAATTCCCTATCATTTATTATAAAGGACATTGGCTGTTTTCTCATTACATTTTTTCAGAAATTACCTGTTATATTTTAGGGAAATAATAATGATAGGAAACCACTCCTATATCTTTTTACCGGACAAGCCCTTATACTGAAGAAAAATCTGAAAAAGGCAAACTTGTTGAAAAGCAAGGACGCAAAGCTATGGGCCTACCCAATGTATAACATTGCACGGCTGCCAAGCTGCCAGGCTCCTTTTTTGGGCCATGGGGCTTATGAAAAGGAGAGGCAAATGATGAAAATGAAGGTTGTACTTCTGACATTACTATTTTTATTAGGATCTCAACTAGGAGGTCTAGCTTTGAATCATAAAGCACAAGCTGAGGGTGCTCCAGATTATTCAACATGGCTCTGGGATACGAGTAAAATTGTGTATGACCGTGAAGCTACATTGCAGTTTTTAGAAGCAAAGCAAGTATCACATGTGTTTTTGCAGATTGACCGTAGTATTGATGTTGCCTACTATCACACTTTTATTAGTGAAGCTGCAAAGCTAGGTATGGATGTTTACGCGTTAGATGGAGCACCAAATTGGGGTGCTAACAATAAAGCCTTTTTGAACTTTTTAAATTGGGTTGGTAATTACCAGAACGGGGCAGCTGCTGGTGAGAAGTTCGCCGGAATTCACCTTGATATTGAGCCATACTTAACAGAGCAATGGACAACAAACTATAGTGCTGCTGTTCTGAAATACCAAGGAGCCATTTTAGCTGCAGCTAATACCGCATCAACATTAGATATCAGCCTCGCTGTTGACATTCCGTTTTGGTTTGATGAAATGAACTTCCGTAACAAGCACGGAAAAGGAAACCTAGCCGAATGGGCGTTGAAAAATACAGATGAAGTGACCATTATGGCCTACCGCGACAAAGCCGTTGGTCCGAATGGCATTATTGAATTAGTGAAATATGAGATGGATCTGGCTGTGTTGCTTAATAAAGATGTAACGATCGCAGTTGAAACGATGAATCTTGGTAGCAGTGACGGATTTTTAACGTTTTTTGAAGAAGGTCAGGCCGAAATGAATAATCAGCTAGGACTTGTTTTAGATCAATATCAGGATTATTCAAGTTTTGGTGGGTTTGCTGTGCATCATGTTGGTAGTTGGATGGAGTTGGAGTAGGGATTGGGATTTGGGCGTGGATTCACTTAGGTGGGTTCATGCTTTTTTTGTGGGGTTTTATGGGATGGGGGTGTAGGAATCATGTGGCGATGAAGACCAGTTTGCTTAATTTGGATCTGTGAGTGGGTCTTCATGGCGTGAATGAAGACCATTTCTTCTCTTGTTTTACTCTGGGGTGGTCTTCATTATCAGGATGAAGAACATCTTCCTCTTCTTTTACTCTTGGATTGGTCTTCATTAACGGGATGATAACCATCTTTCTCTTCTTTTGCTCTTGGGATTGTCTTCATTAGCTACATGATGACTATTTTCCTCTTGTTTTGGTCTTGGGATGGTCTTCATTTCTGCATGATCACCATCTTCCTCTTCTTTTGCTCTTGGGATGGTCTTCATTTCTGCATGATCACCATCTTTCTCTTCTTTTGCTCTTGGGATGGTCTTCATTGCCGGGATGATAACCATCTTCCTCTTCTTTTACTCTTGGGATGGTCTTCATTACCGGATGATGACCATCTTTCTCTTCTTTCGCTCTTGGATTGGTCCTCATACCTTAATGAACGACACTACTCTCTTCCACCGCTCCTGTTTTGTCGTTCATAACCCCGATGAACGACACTACTCTCTTCCACCGCTCCTGTTTTGTCGTTCATCACCCCAATGAACGACACTACTCTCTTCCACCGCTCCTGTTTTGTCGTTCATACCCACGATGAACGACACTACCATCTTCCACCGCTCCTGTTTTGTCGTTCATAACCCCAATGAACGACACTACTCTCTCCACCGCTCCTGTTTTGTCGTTCATAACCCCGATGAACGACACTACTCTCTTCCACCGCTCCTGTTTTGTCGTTCATACCCACGATGAACGACACTACCATCTTCCACCGCTCCTGTTTTGTCGTTCATCCCAATATAAATATTTCCACCTAACCTACCCCAGCAAAAAAGTCTCATAGAACTAACAATATAAACAAGACAAAAAAAGAGCCTGTACACACAGGCTCAAAAGTTTACTTATCCAAATTTTTTGCGTGGAAGTTTGTCCATGTTGTCAAGCATAATTCCTGTTCCGATTGCAACACAATCCATTGGTGATTCTGCTACTAATACTGGGACTTTTAATTCTTCTGCTAGTAGCTGATCAAGGCCGTTTAGAAGGGCTCCGCCACCTGTTAAGATCACGCCGCGGTCGATAATGTCGGCTGATAGTTCTGGAGGAGTGCGTTCTAAGACACTCTTAGCAGCTTGTACAATCGCAGCAACTGGTTCACGAAGTGCTGATTCTACTTCGGTTGAATTTACTGTAATTGTGCGAGGTAAACCTGTCACCATATCACGTCCACGAATGTTAATTTCTTCATAACGTGCGCCTGGGAATACCGTTGCAACATTGATTTTAATTTCTTCAGCTGTACGTTCACCGATTAGAAGCTTGTACTCTCTTTTAATATATTGCAGGATTTCATTATCAAACTTGTCCCCTGCCATTTTAATAGAAGAGGCGGTGACAATATCGCCCATTGATAACACAGCGACATCAGTAGTACCACCGCCAATATCTACAACCATGTTTCCATAAGGTTGGAAGATGTCCATACCGGCGCCAATTGCCGCTACTTTTGGTTCTTCCTCTAGGAATACATTTTTTCCACCGCTTTTTTCAGCAGCTTCTTTAATGGCTTTCTGCTCAACAGATGTTATATTCGTTGGGCAGCAAATTAACATGCGTGGTTTTGAAAATAATCCTTTTACATTTAACTTATTAATAAAATGCTTTAACATTGCTTCTGTTACTTCAAAATCTGCGATGACGCCATCTTTTAATGGGCGAATGGCAACAATATTCCCAGGAGTACGTCCTACCATACGTCTTGCTTCTTCACCAACGGCAAGAACCTTTCCGGAATTCTTGTCTAACGCAACAACGGAAGGTTCATTCAGAACAATTCCTTTACCCTTAACATGAATCAGTACATTTGCCGTACCAAGATCTATACCAATATCCCTCGCGAACATTCTATCTATATCCTCCTTGCAAATCTCATTCCCGTAATTAGTTTAACCTAATTAAATATTGTATCATAAAATCGCAAAAATAGTATGATTTTGTAAAATAATTTCAAGTATTTATGTAGGAATATGTCGATTTTGAAAGATGTAGATAGAATGTGCTTATTTCACTGGTTCTTCTTCTAAAATCTCGTCCTTCTTGTACTTAAGCTTTGTTGCTTCTCCACCACGCAAATGTCTAATTGATTTATGGTAATCAAGTATCTCCTTTACCTCATTCGCAAGATCAGGATTAATTTCAGGTAACCTTTCCGTTAAATCCTTATGGACGGTACTTTTGGAAACTCCAAACTCCTTCGCGATGACGCGAACTGTTTTCTTTGTCTCCACGATATACTTCCCAATCTTGATTGTGCGTTCTTTGATGTAATCGTGCACACCACTCTACCTCCCTAATATGGATGTGAGAAGTGTGAAATGAGACTCGCATACAAAAGTCACTTTGGCTGAATTTCTTCTTAGATGATCGTATGATGCCTCTATTACAGCGATTATAAATTACACTCACGATCCCTCACCTCAAACACTCTCTTTGAATAGGTTTGTAAACATTTTATTAGCTTGGATTAAGATATATGCAAGAAAACTCAAGTGGGACAAGGGATTCTTTGAATTTTTTTCAAAAACACCCGTTTAGGACAGGAAATCTGAGGGTTTGGGGATTGTTTTTTTGTGCTGATTTTTTTTCCGGGGCGAAAGGAAATAGTAGCTGGGTGGATTATTTCCCGAGAAATTTGTCGATGTTTGAGAGTACTAGTGAGGTTTAAGAAAACACACTCTAATAATGTATTAGGGAAGTCGGGAGATTATTTCTATATATGGGAGATTTTTTTGATTTATGATTGTTAGATTGGTAGTGAGGTGCGGTGTGATTTTGAAATCTTCTAGAGGTGCTGGTACCCTTTCTCTTTGTGAATATACTATATATCTTATTTTAATGTACAACCGCTCTACAGCTCTTGTGGTGCTTAGCAGAGCAATTGCCAGCTAGGGAGTCCTTCACCTACCTGTGGAACACACACAGTGTGAAACAAGAAATTTCGGGGAGTGACAGGCACCAAAAAAACCCGAACCAACTCCTGATTCGGGCGTGTGAAACAAAATGTGAAACAAGAAAACTCGGGAAGTGACAGGCACCTAAAACCTAGTCCATCCAGACCTCCCCATCTTTATACGTCATCTGTTCAGGGTAGCGCAGGTTGAGTACTTCTTCTTGTGTTTTGATGGATGGTGCTTTTGTTGAGAGTGAGACGATTATGTTTGTTAAGATGGCTGCTGTGGCGCCGAAGATTCCTGCACCGGTGTCGATGATGCCTGCGATGGTGAAGCCGCCGTATTTGCTGGCAAAGATGTAGATGAGTGTGACGGCAAGACCGACGACCATTCCAGAGATGACACCTGGTGTGTTAGAGCGTTTCCACCATACTCCAATTAAGAGAGCTGGGAAGAAGGTTCCTGATGCGAGAGCGAAGGCCCAAGCAACGATTTGTGTGATTGCTCCCGGTGGGTTTAGCGCAATAAGACCAGCGAATAATGTTGCAATAACAATGGACCAACGTGCTACTGCTAGACGATTCTTTTCTGATGCGTTTGGTTTCATAACTCGATAGTAAATGTCGTGTGCAAATGAAGATGAGATCGCAATCATTAGTCCACCAGCTGTTGAAAGGGCAGCTGCCATGGCACCGGCTGCAACTAAGCCGATAACGAACATACCTAGGTTGGCAATTTCAGGTGTTGCCATAACGACGATATCATTGGAAATGATCAGTTCGTTCCATTGAAGAACGCCATCTCCATTGCCATCTGCAAGCTGGAGCTTTCCTGTGTTGACCCATGATGTTGTCCATGCCGGTAATTCAGATAGCTTTTGTCCTGCAACTTGTGTCATTAAAATAAAGCGAGAAAATGCTGCATATGCCGGAGCAGATAAATATAAAAGTCCGATAAACAATATTGCCCATGCTCCTGACCATCTTGCCGCTTTCATTGTTGAAACGGTATAGAAACGAACAATAACGTGTGGAAGACCAGCTGTTCCTGCCATTAAGGTGAACATAAGGGCTAAGAACTGCCACTTCGTCCCGTTTGTAAATGGAGCAAAATATTCTGAGATTCCTAGCTGACGATCCAGCTCACCCATTTCCTCTACAATTTTCCCGTAGGATAACCATGGTGCTGGGTTGCCTGTGATTTGTAAAGACATGAAAATAACCGGGATCAAGTAAGCAATAATTAAGATAATATATTGCGCAACCTGAGTCCAAGTGATTCCTTTCATCCCCCCAAAGGCAGCATAAAAAGCAATAAGAACAACTCCAATCATCGTTCCTATTTTTGCATCGATTTCAAAAAGTCGCCCGATCACGACCCCTGAACCGGAAAGCTGACCGATTGAGTACGTGAAGCTGATGATGATCGTACAAATGGCCGCAATAACACGTGCGGTGTGGGAATTGTATCGGTCACCAATGAACTCTGGTACCGTGTATCGACCGTATTTTCTTAGCTGTGGTGCTAGTAAGAATGTTAGAAGTAAATATCCTCCTGTCCACCCCATAATATATGCCAATCCGTCATAACCAAGTAACATAATTGTACCGGCTAGCCCGATAAAGGATGCAGCACTCATCCAGTCGGCACCGATGGCCATTCCGTTAAAAATCGGTGGGACTCCGCGGCCCGCTACATAGAAATCAGATGTTTCCTTGGCTGTGTTGTAAACAGCAATTCCGATATATAAAGCAAATGTTAATAGAATGATTGTGAGAGATACTAAAAATTGAGCGTCCAACCTATTTCCCCCTTTGCGAATGAGCATTCCCCTTGCTGCTCATTTCCCAGTGCATAATTTATATGATCCCCTTTAATAAATGTTTGTGTTTAATGATCTAACGTTTTACCAGCACTAAGCTGTTCATTTTTACTTTCATCGATTCCATATTTCCGATCGATTGAGTCACTAACTTTTGCGTTAATAAACAATAAAAGAATAAAGACGACAACTGCCCCTTGAGCACCCATAAAATAGTGAAACGGGAAGCCGTTAATGGTAAACCCGCTAAAGAACTCAGCAAATAACACAACACCAAACGATGAAAGTGCCCCGATGAGTAAATAAATCAAAATATTTCTTGTGCGCTCCTTGAAATAAGCATCAGCTACTTTTTTATCAATCTTTTTCATGCAGCCACCTCCATTAAGATAAGCTAAAAATAAATTTAATTGTGTCTAAAAACGGTGCAGGTACCAATGCAATTTGAACAATGAAGTAGAGTAGTAGTGTTAAGACCGGGATGAGTAGAAACTGAGGTTTTCGTTTACGTAAACATAAGACCAAGCTGAATCCTGTTAAAGCGAGAATAAATAATAAAGTGAACACTATAAGCAACCCTCCTTTATTTGTAAGCGTTATCATTCAACAGTTATTATTATGAATGTTTTCATACTAACCGGTCAATACAAAATAAGGAATTTGAGATATCTTTCTCTCGACATTTTTCGTAATTTTTAGAATTTTTAAATTGACGCCGTGAAATAATGGTTTCAAATTCCCTATAAAATTTGTTACCTTTAAAATATGAAAAAAATCTTGATTACTATTTGTTTTGCCGTATATATAGGAATTCTGTTTTATCTTCTGTTTTTTTCCGCTTATCGAAAATCTGTTGAAGGGGTCGTATCTTATAACTTCATTCCTTTTCAAACAATTGGGCAGTATTTTTATTCTTTTGACGGACTAGCTTTGACAGATCAGTTTATAGGAAACATGCTAGCTTTTGCTCCGTTTGGCTTTTTGTTGCCAATCATTTTCGTCACGACTTTTACAAGAGTATTGGGGTATTCTTTCTTACTTTCCTTGTCTGTGGAGGTTGCTCAGTTCCTCTTTCGGGTTGGAGCGTTTGATGTGGATGATCTGATTTTAAATGTTGCAGGTGGAGGTATTGGTTTTTTAGGATATATAGTCATAAAAAAATCGAGGTTGATCTCTAATTAATTTGAGTTCAACCCCGTATAAACGGCTATCCTTATGAATTTAGTGTGCTATTTGAAGCTTCAGGTTGAGTTGATTCCTCGCTACCTTCAGTTTCTCCTTTTTCAGCGTCTTTTTTATCTGATTCTGGAGCTTTTTCTTCTGCAGACTTTTCATCGTCTTTTGCTGGTGCTTCTTCACCTTCACCTGCTGGAGCTTCCTCGCTTACTTCTTCTTCAGTTGCTGGAGCTTCTTCACTCACTTCTTCTTCTTTTGCAGGTTCTTCAGTTGTTTCTTCTTCAACAGCTTCTACAGACGTTACCGGCTTGTCCATATAAGTTAGAGGGTTAACAGCTTTTCCAGCTTTACGAACCTCGAAGTGTACGTGGTTGCCATCTTCTTCATTGTAAAGATTTGTACCAGACTTACCAAGTAGTTCGTTTTGCTCAACTTTATCACCAGCTTGAACACTTACTTCTGCTAATGATTGATAAACTGTTACCACATCGTTTTCATGCTCAATTTCTACTACATAACCTAGAATTGGATCTTTTTCAGCTTTTGTTACTGTACCACTTAGTGATGCAACAACATCAAATTGCTTTTGATCTTCTCTTGCTAGGTCAATTCCTTTGTTCATTCTATACGTATTGTTATAGAATACAAGTGCTGCTTCTTGATCTTCTGTTGAAGCATTTTCATCATAAAACTTTTTCACAACTGTTACAGCATCTGGATCAATTGCTGGCATTGCAAAGTTTTCTTTCGTTGCGTTAACTTCAACTGCCTCAGGCTGATTGTCTGTTAATGCAAGGTCTTCTGTATTGTTTCCATTTAAATCTTCTGCTACATCATTGCTGATGCTTTGATACCATAATACTGCCGTAAGGATAACTGCTGCACTCATTAGGTAAATTGCCGGAAATACCCAACGTTTTCTGAAAAATTGTTGAACTTTGTTTTGAGAAGTACGTTTCTTTTCTTCCTCTCTCATTCTATCATCACCTCAGAAATCAGTTTGAACAGATTATCTGAATTATATACACATCTTCAAAAAAATTTTTTTAAACTTTAGTATGTGTCTTGTTTATAATTATATGTATGGAATTTGAAAGTTTTTAAACTAAAGGAGTTTATGTATATGAAGAAAGCCATCTTCACCCTGTTGCCTCTACTATATATGGCACTGATCTGGACACTGTCCAGCTTCCCAGCGGACGCCATTGTGAACACACCGTTTTCGTTTGATACCCTTTTAAAAGAATCGTTGCATCTTATTGAATTTGCCATTCTCTATTGGTTAATTGCCTTTGCATTCATGGCTCATGGCCGCTGGACAGAGCGTACGAGCTTGATTGCAGCCGCTATCGCTATTTTATATGGGCTAACAGATGAGATTCATCAGTCGTTTGTTCCAGCGAGGTCAGCTACGGTGATTGATTTTGTGAAGGATACAATTGGAGTGCTAGTTTCCTATTATATTGCGAAGAAAAAGTTTTTTAAAAAGTAAAAAGGAGCAGAATCTGCTCCTTTACTGTTTTGCTGTATATTTATTTAAGAAAGGCTCGGCTTCCGATACCTTTGTTCCATTATAATAATAAGCAACAATATCTTGATATGTTTTACCTGATTCTGCCATGAAGTTTGCCCCGTATTGACTCATGCCAACACCATGACCATAGCCTTTCGTTTCGATTACAACGGAGTCACCTTTAATTTCCCATGTAAAGTCTGCTGATTTTAATTCTAGCTTATCTCTCACATCTGTACCTGTAAACTCTTTCCCATCTATTTCAACTTTAGCTACACGTTTTCCAGGTGTTAGCTCGGTTACTTTCCCAATTGTTCCGCTTGATGTATCAAGATTTACCCCTAATAATTTTTCAAATTGCGATATCGCAATGATTTTTTTCTCATAAAACTTCGGTGATTTTTCATCCCATGTGCTTTCAACACTTTTTAAATAAGGAATCGGCTCCTGCCATACCGCTTCAGAGTTTTCCGTGTATCCATTACTAGTAGAGAAAAAGCTTGCATCAATCGGCTGATTATCATATGTAAGAATTTGGCCTTGAGTTGCTGCTACAGCCTCTGTTATTTTTTTCATTTTTCGTGTGTAATCATCTCCCCAAGCCGCTTTTAGCTCTTCAGGAGTCTTATATACCTGGTGCATGATCGTATCTGTTACAACAGCATTCCCTTCTGGAACACCTAATTTTTTGCCACTCATCAATTGCTTTGTAATATATGTTCTTGCGGCAAGTGCTTGTGCCTTTAATGCCTCTGTTTCAAATTCTGCTGGCATCTCAGAAGCCACAACACCTATCACATACTCCTCTAACGGAATGTTTTCCACGACCTTCGCTTGACTTCTATAAACAGGCACATCCAACGGTGATTCACCTAAAACGGGAACTTCACTTTTGCCGACCGTTATTTCCTCACCTAACTTGCCTTTTGACTGCTCCATAAACGGTGTAACGAGAAGAGTTGGAATCAGAAGAATAATAAAAAATAACCCTCCAAGTGCAAAGAGAACTGGTTTAACTGGTTTCATGTTTACCTCCAATGATTAGGTTGAGTAGAATGTCTATAGTTCATCTTATGGTCGTGGACAAGCAATTATGACTGGAAAAAGTGAGGACAACTTAATATTTTGTAGGGGTGGACAAGGCGTGCAGGGGATTCGAGTTTTGGGTGGTTAGTTAGATGTGTTTGCAGATTGGTGTGTGGCGGTGGTTGGGGTATTAGTATTAGGAGGGCGGAGTTTTCTTTCAATGCTGGTTTTTGTCTCGATTCTCGGGGTATTGGGACAGAATCTTTTCTTCAATGCTGGCTTTTGTCCCGATTCTCGCGGTATCGGGACACATCCTTCCTTTCTTTACCGGTTTCTGTCCCGATTCTCGCGGTATCGGGACACATCCTTTCTCTCTTTACCGGTTTTTGTCCCGATTCTCGCGGTATCGGGACACATCCTTTCTTTCTATGCTGGTTTTTGTCCCGATTCTTAGGGTATCGGGACACACCCTTCCTCTCTTTACAGGTTTTTGTCCCGATTCTTAGGGTATCGGGACACATCCTTTCTCTCTTTTCCGGTTTTTGTCCCGATTCTCAGGGTATCGGGACACATCCTTTCTTTCTGTACCGGTTTCTGTCCCGATTCTTGCAGTATCGGGACACATCCTTCCTCTCTTTTCCGGTATTTGTCCCGATTCTCAGGGTATCGGGACACATCCTTTCTTTCTGTACCGGTTTTTGTCCCGATTCTCAGGGTATCGGGACACATCCTTCCTCTCTTTACAGGTTTTTGTCCCGATTCTTAGGGTATCGGGACACATCCTTTCTTTCTGTACCGGTTTCTGTCCCGATTCTCGCGGTATCGGGATACTTCCTTCCTCTCTTTAACGGTTTCTATCCCGATTCTCAGGGTATCGGGACACATCCTTCTCTCTATGCTGGTTTTTGTCCCGATTCTTACAGTATCGGTTGCCTCATACATCAATTCTTCTTCCAATTATCTCGGCAGGAACCGGAGTAAGATCTGCTTCACCCTTATGTACGACATTTCCCTTTCAACCGACCTCCGTTTTGTCGTTCATCACCCCTATGTACGACACTCCGCTTTCAACTGACCTCCATTTTGTCGTTCATCACCATTATGTACGACACTCCACTCTCAACCGACCTCCGCTTTGTCGTTCATCACCATTATGAACAACACTCCTCCCCCGCTGCCCCCAATTTTTTCTTTCAAAAACCACCGTTAATCCCCTTTCACTTACTTTTCACCAAGTTTTATAAAATTCCACGTATAATCTCCAACAAATAAAGGTATTCTAGTAAAGTCGTAAAAAGAATTAATTTCTTTACATATTTGTGAATGTTATGCGTACTTATAAAAATAAAAGGAGCAGGGCGCAATTGCTGACTCCTGCTCCTTTTATGAAGGCATATTAATCTGATGATACAGCTGCTTGCTGATCAGATTTTGTTGTGATTTCTTCTTTTACACGTTCGATATCAGCGCCGATTGCTGCAAGTTTTTCGTGGAAGTTTACATAGCCACGATCTAGGTGTTTTAGTTCAGTGACACGTGTATGGCCTTCTGCACATAATCCAGCTAGGATTAGTGCGGCACCAGCACGTAGGTCAGTTGCTGCTACTTCTGCACCTTGTAGCTTTACAGGTCCATTGATGATAACAGAACGTCCCTCAATTTTGATATCTCCATTCATACGACGGAATTCTTCCACGTGCATGAAACGGTTTTCGAATACTGTTTCTGTGATCATGCTAGTTCCGTTAGCACATAGTAGCAATGCCATCATTTGCGATTGCATATCTGTTGGGAAACCTGGGTGTGGCATTGTTTTTAAGTCTACAGATTTTAATTTCTCAGGTCCGATGACACGTAACCCTTCTTGTTCTTCAACAATTTTAACGCCCATCTCTTCCATTTTTGCAACAAGAGATGTTAAATGCTCTGGAATTGCTCCTTTTACAAGAACGTCTCCGCCTGTGATTGCTGCAGCTACCATGAACGTACCTGCTTCAATACGGTCAGGGATGATTGTGTGGTTAATACCTTTTAGTGTTTCCACACCTTCAATACGAATTGTTCCTGTACCGGCACCGCGGATTTTACCACCCATGGCATTGATATAGTTTGCTAAGTCAACGATTTCAGGTTCTTTAGCTACGTTTTCTAGTACCGTTGTTCCTTCTGCTAAAGCAGCTGCCATAATGATGTTTTCTGTTGCACCAACACTTGGGAAATCAAGGTAAACTTTAGCACCTTTTAGTCTTCCATTTACTTCTGCTTCAATAAAGCCGTTACCAACCTTAATCGAAGCTCCCATTGCTTCAAAGCCTTTTAAATGCTGATCAATTGGACGTGAGCCAATTGCACAGCCGCCTGGTAATGCAACACGCGCATGACCATTACGAGCTAGAAGTGCTCCCATGACAAGTACAGAGGCACGCATTTTTCTTACATATTCAAATGGTGCTTCCGTTGATAGCTCTTTTGATGCATCTACAATCACTTGATTATTTTCAAAATGGACATCTGCGCCTAAGTGGCGAAGAACTTCATTAATTGTATACACATCGGAGAGCGTAGGCACATTACTTATGATACTTTTATCTTCACTTGCTAATAATGATGCAGCGATAACTGGTAGAACGGCATTTTTTGCTCCTTCAACTTGCACAGTACCGTTTAACCTACGACCGCCGCGGACGATGATTTTTTCCAAAGTATTCCCCTCCGCGTCCCAATTTCTCTATATTAATATTCAGACGTAATGATTGGTGTTCCTATAACGACCGTAGTTTTACCGCCCAATCCGTCAGTTCTTAATGCAATTTGTATGTTCATGTTGTTTTCATCTGTTGGAATAGTGTCTTCCCAAATAGGGGTTTTAGCCGATACCGAAAGAAAATCTGGTTCCTGCAGTTGTTCTACCGGTTTCGCCTCAAATTCTTTTAACAAGTTTTTTGATTTTTGATTCAAAACACCTTCCATATTATCATTAATGATTCCAGCCATACAAGCAAAAGTTGTAGGTTTTTCATGAAAGATGTCGAATGCATTTGTTTGGAAGTATTCGTTGATGTTGTTCCAATTTTTTTGTGAGTTTACACCCTTAACCTCATAAAGGATATACGATTGTGATTGATTGTTTGTGAGGGTGTTTAAAATTTGAAGCTTTTCTGTCACATTTTTCTCTCTATTGTTATAAACACCAATCGCTTTATAAACGTTATCGTCCTCTGAAAACGTCCAATTAAATTGACGGTATTGGTCTGTCATTTGTTTCACTTCATCGATTGATTTATTGCTGACAACCTGTTTTGCATATAAAGACCATTCTTTGATGTCAATATCTTGATGTTCCATACCTTTAGCAATTTGAAGTAATTTCGATTGACGTTCAGTTGCTCCAATGTGATTTGCCACGAAACTAAAAAGTATTGACAACGTTAATACCATAATTCCTATCCCTTTATATCTCATACACGGCCACTTCCTCTCCTTAGTAACATTGTTACCGGATAAAAAGTGTCCATACGTGGAAAAAGTCGTCAATAATAGACAATTCTGTCAAACGATCAATATGTACCTATTTCCCGTTTAAAACCAGCTATAAACCAACGTTTTCTTTAAAAAAGTGATGGAAGTTGCTGAGACCATAATAAATAATCAAGGAAAAAATTACTTACTAATGATCCAATGGCAATGGTTAATAATATAAGAAGTACCTTCGCTTGAATGACTTTGCCCGCTTTTATCCATTTTTCAATGTTTAATGCTTGTAAGGCCCACCAAGTTACTACGATGAAAGCTAGGTGTACAACCATACTTATTAAGGCCAGTTGTCCATAGTCGGGCATGCTTCACCCCTCCAATAATCCATTTCCAAGGATTATTTTTTATTTTGCAAAAAACACAGAGCAATATAAATCATACCTTTTTTTCTGCTAAATACAACCTCAAAATGACCTATATTAGCTAAAAAATCAATCTTTTTTTCTTGATGTGATATATACCCTTGAATAGTATATTGACCTTTCCATGTAACATGATTGATTTTTTCTTTTAATAAAAATTTAACGTATAATGTCTTTACTTTTACAAAAGGCTTGCTAAGGTCACGTAAGAAACTGTAGGCCAAAAAAGGCTCACCTTTCTATTTTACTATCTTTCACCATCCACTTACTTCCTCATTTATGAAAAAATTGTTACAGATTTTCCAAGCCATTTTATGTGTTATACTTCAGAAGCAGCAGGTGCTGCTAAATATCATCATTTAGAATGACAATATATAGACTTGACAGGGCGAAGGGGGAAGAACATGCAATTACATTTCGAAAACAACCACGATTCAATCCAAGAGTATGCTTCAACATTACCTTTCTTTGATAATATTTACGCCGCGAAGGCTTTTTATTACGAACATCGCCAGGAACATCTTAAGCTCTTAGAAGAAATCACAAAAGAGTACGATGTCCTTCTTGATTTTTCACCTAAAAGTCTTATTTCCTTAGAGGAATTTTATTTTCAGTTATTCCGAAATAACTATTTTTTTGACATACAAATGACCATTGAAGAGTTTGAAACATGTATGAGTCTATATTTATGTGAGGTATTGGTCACACATCATGACGGAACTGCTGAATGGATTGTCGAAGAATATCCTTATGCAGATCAAAAATATGTAATGGGCATACGCTATGGCCGTTTTCATCAATACTTTGAAAATCTGTTTCCACAATTCTATCTTTCGCATAAAGATGAAAGTCAGCAAGTGCTGTTTAAGCGATATATGCGAATGAGTATGAAAAGTAAGTGATGGGGATAGTTCCTCTTAAATACAAAATTAGGTTACCTATATACCCCATACAAGCAAAAAAGGATGGTGCCCCGAAGCACCATCCTTTTTTATTATTTCGTTACGTTTAAACGGTTGATTGCACGTTGTAGTGCTAGTTCAGCGCGTTTAAAATCGATATTGTCTGTTTTTTGATTTAGACGTTCTTCAGCACGTTTTTTAGCTGCTTCTGCACGAGCTACATCAATAGATTCTGCCGTTTCAGCTGCTTGAGCTAAAATTGTTACCTTATCAGGTCGTACTTCGATAAAGCCGCCAGTCACAGCAACAAATTCAGTGCCGCTCCCTTTCTTTAGGCGAACTGCTCCAATTTGTAATGGAGCAACCATAGGAATATGTCCTGGTAAAATACCAAGTTCACCGCTTTGAGCTTTTACACTCACCATCTCTACGTCTGCATCGTAAACTGGGCCATCGGGAGTAACGACATTGACTAATACTGTCTTCATACTCATACCCTCCTAGGTCCCAAAATTAGGCTTCTACACCCATTTGTTTAGCATTTTCAATAACTTCCTCAATACGTCCAACTAGACGGAACGCATCCTCAGGAAGGTGATCGTATTTACCTTCTAGAATCTCTTTGAACCCGTGAACTGTTTCTTTAACAGGAACATATGAACCAGGTTGGCCAGTGAACTGCTCGGCAACGTGGAAGTTTTGAGATAAGAAGAATTGAACACGACGAGCACGTGCAACTGTTAATTTATCTTCTTCAGAAAGCTCATCCATACCTAGGATTGCAATGATATCTTGAAGCTCTTTGTAACGTTGTAATGTTTGTTGTACTTGACGAGCTACAGCGTAATGCTCTTCTCCAACGATTTCAGGTGATAATGCACGTGAAGTTGAAGCAAGAGGATCCACCGCTGGATAGATACCCATCTCAGATAATTTACGCTCTAAGTTCGTTGTTGCATCTAAGTGAGCGAAAGTTGTTGCCGGAGCCGGATCCGTGTAGTCATCGGCTGGAACGTAAATCGCTTGGATTGATGTAACAGAACCTACGTTAGTAGATGTGATACGCTCTTGTAATTGACCCATTTCTGTAGCCAATGTTGGTTGGTAACCAACGGCAGATGGCATACGACCAAGTAGGGCAGAAACCTCTGAACCTGCTTGAGTGAAACGGAAGATGTTATCCATGAAGAATAGAACGTCTTGTCCTTGATCATCACGGAAGAATTCAGCCATTGTAAGACCAGTTAGGGCAACACGCATACGTGCACCAGGTGGCTCATTCATTTGTCCGAATACCATTGCTGTTTTCTTGATAACGCCTGAGTCAGTCATCTCGTGGTAAAGGTCATTTCCTTCACGAGTACGCTCACCTACACCAGCGAATACAGAGATACCGCCGTGCTCTTGAGCGATGTTGTTGATTAACTCCTGAATTAATACAGTTTTACCTACACCGGCACCACCGAATAGACCGATTTTACCACCCTTAATGTAAGGTGCTAATAAGTCTACTACTTTAATTCCAGTTTCAAGAATTTCAACCTCAGTTGAAAGTTGATCAAACTTAGGAGCTGCTCTGTGAATAGGATCACGACGTGCATCTGCAGCAATTGGCTCATCTAAGTCAATGTTGTCACCTAAAACGTTGAAAACACGACCAAGTGTTACATCACCAACAGGAACTGAGATTGGTGCACCTGTGTCTGTTACCTCTACTCCACGTACAAGACCATCAGTTGTAGACATTGCAACAGTACGAACTGTATCGTCACCTAAATGTAGGGCAACTTCTAATGTAAGGTCGATAGCGACTTCGTTATCATTCGCTTCTGTTTTAATTGTAAGGGCATTATAAATGTCTGGTAGTTGACCGCTCTCGAACTTTACGTCAACAACCGGACCCAAAATTTGAGTAATGCGTCCTTTATTCATCGTTTTCCCTCCTAACTATGAAATGCGTAAGCGCCTCGTTCAGGCCCGACAAGCATAAGACGATCATGAAATGAAGGCGTTCTTTTCTTTGCCTTCAATTCATGATTGGCTTATGGCTCGAGGGACTAGGCGCTGAGCTAGACACCGAAACTAAGTAAGATGTCACTATTTTTAAATAGAATTTACTATTCTAAAGCCGCCGCTCCACCAACGATCTCGGTAATTTCTTGTGTGATCGCAGCTTGACGTGCACGGTTGTATGTTAAAGTAAGTCCATTGATAAGTTCTTTTGCATTATCAGTCGCATTCTTCATTGCTGTCATACGAGCTGCGTGCTCAGAAGCCTTACTATCAAGTAGTGCTCCGTAGATGAGACTTTCAGCATATTGAGGTAACAGCACTTCAAGAATTTCTTCTTGATTTGGTTCAAATTCATAAGAAGTTAAACCTTTGCTTGAAGAAATATCGGATAGTGGAAGAAGCTTCTTTTCCGTAACATCTTGTTGAATGGCACTAACAAAGTGGTTGTAATACATGTATAGTTCGTCATATGAACCGTCTGCGAACATGCTAACAGCACCACTTGCAATGTCCTTAATGCTAGCAAAAGAAGTTTCATCACCGATACCAGTAATTTCAGAAATTACGTTCATACCACGCTTTTTAAAGAAATCACGGCCCATTTTACCGATTGCAATAATGACGAATTCATCATTTGACTTGTGACGTTTTTGAATAGATTGGTAAACTGCACGTAAAACACTACTGTTAAAAGCACCTGCTAATCCACGGTCTGATGTAATTACCAGATAACCTGTTTTCTTAACTGGTCTGCTTTCTAACATTGGATGACTTACGTCTGTGCTACCGTTTGCGATGCTTGCAACAACCTCCTGGATTTTCTCCATATAAGGTCCGAATGCTTTTGCATTGTTTTCTGCACGGTTAAGCTTTGCAGCTGAAACCATCTCCATCGCTTTTGTAATCTGACTCGTCTTTTTAGTAGACGTAATTCTTGATTTTATATCGCGTAATGATGCCAAAGGTTCTCACCACCTTTATTTAAAAAATCATCTATTAACAGTCTGAGTGAAAGCCCTGCAAGAGCCTTCACTCACGAATTATTATTGTTCAGAAGGAGCAAAAGTCTTTTTGAATCCTTCGATCGCAGTCTTTAGAGCGTCATCTTTTGGAAGTCCGCCAGTTGTACGGATTTCTTCAAGAAGATCTTTATGATTTTGTTCTGTGTATGCATGGAACTCATCTTCAAAACGAGTGATATCTACTACTGGGATATCATCAAGGAATCCACGAGTTAATGCATAAAGAATCATAACTTGTTTTTCAACTTTTAATGGTTTGTTTAAACCTTGTTTTAATACTTCAACAGTACGCGCACCACGGTTTAATTTTGCTTGTGTTGCTTTATCAAGGTCAGAACCGAATTGAGCGAATGCTTCAAGCTCACGGTATGAAGCAAGGTCTAGACGTAATGTACCAGCAACCTTCTTCATTGCTTTAATTTGTGCTGAACCACCTACACGAGATACAGATAAACCTGCGTTAATCGCTGGACGTACACCAGAGAAGAACAGGTCAGACTGAAGGAAGATTTGTCCATCAGTGATTGAGATAACGTTTGTTGGGATATAAGCAGAAACGTCACCAGCTTGTGTCTCGATGAATGGTAATGCAGTTAAAGAACCTGCGCCTTTTGCATCACTTAATTTTGCTGCACGCTCTAACAAACGTGAATGTAGGTAGAAAACGTCACCAGGATATGCTTCACGGCCTGGAGGACGACGTAGTAATAATGAAAGCTCACGGTATGCCGAAGCTTGTTTTGTAAGGTCATCATATACTACAAGAACGTGCTTGCCATTGTACATGAATTCCTCACCCATTGTTACCCCAGCATAAGGTGCTAAGAATAACATTGGAGCTGGTTGTGATGCAGAAGCTGTTACAACGATTGTGTAATCTAATGCACCGTGTTTACGTAAAGTTTCAACAACTCCACGAACAGTTGATTCTTTTTGACCAATTGCAACGTAGATACATACCATATCTTGATCTTTTTGGTTCAAGATTGTATCGATTGCTACAGCCGTTTTACCTGTTTGACGGTCACCGATAATTAACTCACGTTGACCACGACCGATTGGTACAAGAGCGTCAATCGCTTTGATACCAGTTTGAAGTGGCTCATGAACTGATTTACGGTCCATAACACCAGGTGCTGGACTTTCGATTGGTCTTGTTTTTGTTGTTTCAATTGGACCTAGACCATCTACAGGCTGTCCTAATGAGTTAACAACACGACCGATTAATGCTTCACCTACAGGAACCTCCATGATGCGTCCTGTACGACGAACTTCGTCACCTTCACGGATATCTGTGTAAGGTCCTAAAATGATAATACCAACGTTATTTTCCTCAAGGTTCTGAGCCATACCCATAACGCCGTTTGCGAATTCTACAAGCTCTCCAGCCATGACATTGTCGAGGCCATGAGCACGAGCGATACCGTCCCCAACTTGGATTACAGTACCAACATCGCTTACTTTGATTTCAGACTGATAGTTTTCGATTTGCTTTTTTATAAGCGCACTAATTTCTTCAGCTTTGATGCTCATGAGTTTCACCCCTATCTACAATCTGTTTGCGACCAATTGTCGCTCTATACGTTCAAGCTTACCGCTAACACTTCCATCATAAATACGATTGCCAATTCGTAGCTTAACGCCACCAATTAGTTTAGCATCCACAACGTTCTGTAAACGAAGTGAAGACTTACCAATCTTTTTCGCAAATGAAGTTGAAATAGCAGACAGTTCAGTATCTGATAATGGACGAACAGAGTATACGATTGCATCCTCTGTACCGCGCTCTTCATTTGCACTTTGTACGAAGTGGTTAACAATTTCTGTTACAACATCTACACGATGACGATCAACTAAAAGGTAAAGCGTGTTAACAACCTGTTGTGAAAGGCTTGAAAATGCTTCTTTTACGATTGATTTTTTCGCTTCATTTGTAACTTTTGGATGGTTTAGTACATCTATAAGTTCTTGATTCGTTGTAAAGACTTCTTTTACAACGAGCAATTCGTTTTCGATTTGATCAATAACATTTTGTTCTTTCGCAAGTTGAAAAAGAGCTACCGCATAACGTTTTGCAACGATTCCATTACTCATCGACCTTCGCCTACCTCATTGATGTAGTCGTTAATCAATTTTTCTTGTTCTTGTTCGTTCAACTCTTTTTCGATTACTTTAGAAGCAATAAGTACTGATAATGATGCAACCTGTTCGCGTAACGCAGCAACAGCATTGTCTTTTTCTTGCTCGATTTCTTTTAGTGCAGAGTCTTTCAGACGTCCTGCTTCAGAACGAGCTGCTTGGATAATCTCTTCTTTTTGTTGCTCACCAAGCTTTTTCGCATTTTCCACTAGAGTTTGAGCTTCTTGACGTGCTTGTTTTAATAACTCACGTTGCTCTTCAACTAGTTTCTGTGCTTCTTTATTTCTATCTTCAGAACTATTAATTTCATTTGCAATATGCTCTTCACGTTGCTTCATAATGCCCATAACTGGTCCGAATGCATACTTACCAAGTAATCCAAGAAGGATTAAGAACATTAAAAGCTGAAATATGATATCACCTGTGTTAAGGCCGCCTGTAGACGCACCTAAAGCAAGATCAAATGTTAACATTGCTCGGTTTCACTCCCTTCAAGAGTTCCATGATGGGTTAGTAAGTTCACGGCTTCCGATGAACGTCGTATTTCTGCGTCAGCTTCTTCGTCGGCATCCTCACGTACGGTCGTACGCTCCGGTACCTCCTCAGTCGCTTCCTTGAACTACTCGTTCCTTGAAACCCTTTTATTCATTACATAGTTTTAAAGTAAACTAAGTTTATCTATAACCAGTTTACTTATCTGTGCATAAAGGAATGGCGAAGGTTCGCTTTGAATGATCTTCGCCATATGAATTCTTTTAACTTATCGAATTATTGACCCATTACGATGAATGCGATAACTACCGCGATGATTGGAATCGCCTCTACTAATGCTACCCCGATGAACATTGTAGTTTGAAGAACTCCACGAGCTTCAGGTTGACGTGCAATCCCCTCTACTGTACGAGATACGATAAGACCGTTACCAATACCAGCACCTAGTGCCGCTAAACCAATTGCAATTGCAGCTGCTAATAAACCCATTGTTTAATTTCCTCCTTTAATGTATGAAAAAAATAATAGTACTTTATATTTCGTTCAAATAATTGAACATATATTGATTAATGGTCATGACTCACTTTGTGCGCCATATAAACCATCGTTAACATAGTGAAGATAAATGCTTGGATTGCACCGACAAAGATACTAAATCCTTGCCATACTAGCATTGGTATTGCTGCTACAAGAGAGCCGATAATACCACTTCCAAAACTTTCAGCATAACCGCTTGTTGCTAGACTAACAAGCAAGCCTAATAAAATCTCACCTGCAAAGATATTCCCGTAAAGACGAAGACCAAGCGTTAATGTGTTGGCAAATTCCTCGATAATCTTTAATGGGAACATAAATGGCATCGGTTTTAAAAAGTCCTTACCATATTCAGATGCACCTTTCATCTTGATTCCATAGTAGTGTGTTAATGCTACTACTAGAATTGCAAGAGTTAATGTAATGGCAGGATCTGCTGTTGGTGATTTCCACCATAAATCATGACCCACAACAATTGCGAAAGGTAATCCGAGCATATTTGCTACGAATACATACATTAATAATGTCATACCTAACGTTAAGAAACGTCCGCCTGTTTGCCAATCCATCGTACTGCCGATAATATTTTTTACAAAATCGACAATCCATTCAACAAAGTTTTGCATCCCTGTTGGTTTCATTGCTAAATTACGTGTTGCCGCAAATGCAATGAGAAAAACGATTAAACTAGCAATCGTAATCATTAAAACGTTGGATAAATTAAAATTTAGACCTAAAAACTCTACCACAGGAGCTTCGTGACCCAATAGATTCACCTCTCTTCCCAGCTAAGCGCGTGAATGTTGAATTACATAATCTATCATAATAACGATATACATCGTCATTAATCCAAAAATAACACTAATCAAATCAAAATACTCGGGAAACTTTATCGCAAAAAAAACGGCGACCCCGGCTGCTGCCATTCGTGAAGTTGTCCCTAATGAACCCGCTTTCCTACCTTCAGTTAATGCGTCATCAAACTGCTTATGCTTTCTCACCATGATCCAGAGATTGTATAGTGTGATGCACGTTCCCAATATTAATCCTAGGAAAACAGACTGATATTCCGTGAACCCCCAACCTAAAACGTAAATGGCCAGTAGATAAAATATGTATTTTCGATATCTGCGAAACATCAGATGCATATCAAACATGAAATCTTTATTCTCCTGAGAAATAGTGGTTGACTAACTTAAGCATGGCGTATACACCTGCAGCTAGTCCTAGCAGAAGGCCTATGATTAAAAACAACGGTTCTGTTTTAAAATAATCATCTACCCACTTCCCAGCAAAAATACCAATTAAAATGGAGCCAACTAATTGGGAAAGGATAGCTGACATGAGGCCCATCGCGTGTAACGGATGGCGTTTTTTTTGTCGCATTTTATAAATCCTCACTGTAGATTTATAACGGAATAAGGGGTTATTTACGGGTTTTTGTCAGAATTGTAAACCTTATCATTATACCCTCGTTTAGCATACAATAGCGTATATGTGATGTCAATGTGTTTAAAGTTAAAATGTTCACAATCTTATCGAATCATCACAAATCGTTCACAATTACCCTCAATAACCCCTTGACTAAATAAATGCACTTAATTATTCACCAAGTAAAATATCGGTTTCTATCAAGTCCTCTTTCCCACTTTTACTTGCAAAGATGACTCCTTTATAATTCCCTTCAGGTATATCAAGTTCTTCTAGCTTTACTTCTTTTTCAACTAATCCACGGGGAGCATCATGCAACCAATCTAAATAGCCGACAAATGCCAGAGTATCTGGATCGTATAAGGCAATCCCCACTTCATCCGCTCCACCCGGTAAGTACATCCGGTATTTATAAACCTCAGGTTCATCACTATAGGCAAATTCAAAGCCCATAATTCTCGGATAATTCGGCTCATCTACGACATACGTATAAGGAACCTCAATATCATTTCCATCTTGCTCGATCATTATCCATCCTTGATGGATGCCCGGCTTTAGCTGACTTGGAGTAAGATCTAGACTTAGTTCCACTTGTTTTTTCTCACCAGGTTTGATGCTTGTGGTTTTCGGCAGCTTCCACCTAACTCCAGGTTGATTTTTTGGCATATCAAAGTAGATATGTTCCTCTTCGCTCGATTGATTATCAATTGTAATAGTTGCTGTTTTCTTCGTTCGTGGATGATTTGTTTCATACTGTCCAAACGTTAATGAACCAGGATAGACAAGAACTTCTGCCTCAACAGCTTCTTTTATATTAATTCTTCCAGCACCTTGCTCGTTTGGCTTTAACACTTTTTCATTATCATTTGTTAATTTGGTTGCCGTGTTCATTAAGGCCGCTTTAATTTGCTCTGGATTCCAATCTGGGTGGGCCTGCTTGATTAGAGCGCATGCTCCGGCCACATGTGGCGCTGCCATGCTCGTTCCGTGTAATGCTAAATATCCATCTGGAACCGTGCTTTCAATCGCTACACCCGGTGCGACAATATCTGGCTTTATCGCCCATGTACTTGTAACAGGTCCTCTTGAGCTAAAATCAGCAAGCTGGTCTTCTTCTTTTTTATACTCTGTTCGTATACTAGGATGCTGCTTCAGCTGCTTTCTAATCTTTACTCCATCTTCCTTCGATATGGAGGCAACCGGTATATCGAGCGGTATTTCCAAAGCCCCTGCAAAGTTTCCTTTTACATTATTAGAAATTAGCACCGCTTTTGCTCCTCGTTCTTTCGCATTTAGCACCTTTTCGGTAAAAGAGATTTTCCCTCTTTCCACTAAAACAATTTTTCCTTTCACTGAATCCTTCATATCCTTTTTATAACCAAGTGCTGCATCAACAATTTCTTCTAGCCCTTTTAATTGCCATGGCTCGGCTCCTTGCAGTGAGTGAATAGAGATACCTTCTTTTATTCCGCCCACTTTTAAATATGGCATTTGAAGTGGAGGTGAAGACGCACCAACAGAGATTGCTTTTGAAGATGTTCCTGGAGAACCGACTGTCCAAAGGCCTGGACCTGAGTTTCCGCTAGAGGTAACAGCCACAATTCCTGCTTCAACCGCTCGATCAAGCGCCAGACTTGTCGGCCAATCAGGACCATTCACATTGTTACCTAGCGATAAGTTGATAATATCTACTTTATCTTTTATCGCTCGATCAATCGCTGCAATCACTTGATCAGATGTTCCCATGCCACCAGGTCCGAGCGCGCGATAAGCAACAATTTCTGCTTCTGGCGCCACACCTTTTAGTTTTCCGTTAGCGGCAATAATTCCGGCTACATGTGTGCCGTGAATGGTTTCACTTCCGTCCTGAGCCATTGTTTCCATCGGATCTTGGTCACCATCTATAACATCAAAGCCACCATGATAACTTCTTCTTAAATCAGGATGATGATAATCAACACCCGTATCAATCACAGCAACCTTTATTCCTTCACCAGTTAAGCGGTGATCACTTCGGTCAAATAAGCCTCTTACATCTTCACCACCGATGAACGGAACACTTTCATCAATCTGTGATGCATAAGAAACAACAGGACTCGAATGAATAACGGCCGGATCCTCTTTTAAGGTCATGATATTATCGGTACGACCTTCAATTGAAAAGCCGTAAAAAACATTCTGATAGGTTTGATTGATCTTTAGTTGAGGGAAGCTTTCTATCTTTTTTTGAAAAGAATGAAAATCCTCTTTTTTGACGATTACCATAACCTTCTGAATTTCTTCTTGTGTTTGATTTGGAAGTGGAGGCCTGTTTGGAAAGGTTTCTCCTATTGCCATGTTAGGAAAACAAATTGTTGTCATCAGCATGATGTAAAGTACTTTTTTTATCCCCATCTTGTTCCACCTCCTTTATAGTTTGTTCGCTCATGGAAAAAACATGTACAAAAAAAGGCCAGAATCTAACAGCCTTGTTAGATCTGACCTTTTATAATTTTTATTTTGTTCCGTATAAACGGTCTCCAGCATCACCTAAGCCTGGTACGATATACCCGTGATCGTTTAGCTTTTCGTCTAAAGCTGCAATAAAGATATCAACATCAGGATGAGCTTTTTTCACAACTTCTACACCTTCAGGAGCCGCAATTAAGCACATAAATTTGATATTTTTTGCACCGCGTTTTTTCAAGCTGTTGATGGCTTCCACTGCCGAACCACCTGTTGCAAGCATTGGATCTACAACGATAAAATCACGCTCTTCTACATCAGAAGGAAGCTTTGCATAGTATTCAACTGGCTGTAATGTTTCAGGATCACGATACAAACCAATATGACCAACCTTTGCAGCAGGAATCAGTTTTAAAATCCCATCAACCATACCTAATCCCGCACGAAGGATCGGAATGATTCCTAGTTTTTTTCCGGCAAGTACCTTTGACTTTGCTGTTGTTACAGGAGTTTCAACATCCACCTCTGTTAGCGGAAGATCTCTTGTAATTTCAAATGCCATTAAGCTTGCTACTTCATCAACAAGCTCACGAAATTCCTTTGTTCCAGTTTTCGCATCGCGAATGTATGTAAGTTTATGTTGAATTAATGGATGATCAAACACGTATACTTTCCCCATCAAATCATCTCCTTTTCTTTGACACTTCAATAGATTTTACAGAAAAAAAAGCATAGTTTCAAGCGAGTTCGTCTTATTTCTACATATATTGAAAAAACATGGAAGAATCTGAAGGAAAACACTCTATCATTGTCGAAAATTTCAATATATAAGGTTTATCGTTAGTTAAGAAAGGCTGATGATCATGAAAGCATACCAGGACCACCATAAGGCCTATACAATCTCATTTATTTATACTTTCGTACCATTACTCTTGTTATACCTCATTCAATTTCAATTTCAATCCTTTTATGATCCGCAAAATCATTTAAGCATACATCTTATCCTTGAAATGTATAGTGTGTTTATCTCATTTATTATTTTTGTTTTTGGTTGGAAGGCCTTTGGTCATAATCCTCCTACTACCTTGCTTTTTGTGCCCTTTGTATTTTTAGCTGTCGGCTATTTTGATTTTATGCATACACTAACCTATTCGGGCATGCCACCGTTATTTATTGAGAGTTCAATAAATAAGACTGTTTGGTTCTGGGTCGTTGCACGAGCAACCGAAGCCATTTCCTTGGCAATATTATTCTTTTTTGATGAGAAAACTGTAAGAAACCTTAACAGAAGGTTGATCCTATTAGGTACGGTTATTTTTCTTGCATTACTAACTGTTTTGATCTATACCTTTGGACCTCAAGCTCCCCATTTAGTCATTGAAGGAATCGGACCAACACCTTTAAAAAATTTACTTGAATATGTTTTTAATGGCTTGCATCTCCTCTCATTTATTTTAGTTTTACGCAAATTAAAACATGTGAAAACAGATTCGAACGTCTATTTACTATTCGCTTTTGTTCTTTTAATAATAGGCGGGTTTCAAATTACGTTATATCAAAGCGTACATGATTTAGTAAATATTATTGGACATGTTTACAAAGCGATTGCCTATACCTTTATTTACCGGGCATTTTTCTATTCTAACCTTCACTTAACGTTTATACATAAAGAAAAGGCAGAGAAGAACCTAGCCGTTACACAAGGAATATTAGAATCATTTTTCACACACACACCTGATAGCATTGCCCTTTGTGATCGAAACGGAAATGTTGTTAAAGTGAACAAAGGCTTCGAAAAGCTTACTAAATTAAGGGCCGGACAGGTGTTAGGAACACCACTTTCAAAAACATTTCCACTATTTGAAAAGGAATTGAATGTCTTAGTGAAGCAAGTGTTAGATGGTAACCGAATCATAGACTATGAAATTGGAGCAGAACCTCCTAGTTCAATTAGAGTAAACTTTACGATATACCCTATTTATTACGATGAGTATATTCAATTTGCCGCTATTGCAAGGGATATAACTGAGGAAAGACTCGCTAAAGAAAAGCTTAAGAAAGTTGAAGAAGAGTTAAAAGAAATGATTCAAGAGCATCAAGGAGTTTTTGCTAAATTTAAAAAGATTGATGATTATTTTACGATTACTCTTTGCCACGGCGAACTTCTACATGATATGGGAATCTCAGAAGATATTGTTGGCTTTTCCTTACGTCCCGAAAGCTGTGGTCATCTCGGCACAACAATCTATTCAAATTTACAAAAAGCATGGGAAGGAAACGAAAGAACCTTCGAGTTTGAAAGACATACAGGCATTTATGCCGTAACTCTTAAACCAATTCTTCGTAACTTTGAAGTACAAGAAATTATCGGCTCCTGCATAGACATTACAAAACTAAAGAAAACCGAGGATCTTTTAAGAAAATCGGAAAAGCTTGCTGTAGTTGGAGAGATGGCAGCCGGCATTGCCCATGAAATTAGAAATCCGCTAACAACCTTAAAGGGCTTTACCCAAATCTTAGGTAAGGATGCTCAAGAGAGAGAAAAGCAATTTGTTGATCTTATGCTATCAGAGTTAAGTCGGATCGAACTTATTACCAATGATTTTATGATTCTTGCAAAGCCACAAGCAATCAAATACCAAGAACATGATCTAAGAAAGATTGTTCATCACGTCTTAGCCATCATTGAACCTCAAGCGATCCTAAACAATATAGAGATTATTAGCAGAAATACGTCTGAGGAAGAAATTCTCATCATATGTGATGAAAACCAGTTAAAGCAAGTGTTTATAAATTTAATCAAAAATGCACTAGAATCAATGCCATCAGGCGGTCAGCTTAATGTGTCAGTAGAGCTCGCTCAAAACGGTTATGTGACCATCAACATAAAAGATACTGGCTGCGGCATTCCTGAACATATGATCAGCCGACTAGGGGAGCCTTTTTACACATTAAAAGAAAAAGGAACAGGACTAGGACTAATGGTAAGCTTTCGTATTATCGAGGCACATAAAGGGAAAATTCAATTTAATAGTAAAGAAAATGCCGGTACAACGGTTGAAATTAAATTACCATTGAACATAACATAAATGAATAGAGACCGACTTCATCATAAGAAGTCAGTCTCTTTCTTTTTTATAAATTACGATATAAAGGGAATTTGCTAGTTAAGTTTTCAACGCGTTGTTTCGCTTCAGCAAGTTTCACTTCATCTTCGTGATTTTTTAAAGCAAATGCAATAATACTTCCGATCTCATCCATTTCTTCTAAACCAAAGCCACGGCTTGTTACAGCAGCTGTACCGATACGGATACCGCTAGTTACAAATGGGCTTTCTGTTTCAAATGGAATTGTGTTTTTGTTAACTGTCACTCCGATTTCATCTAATACGTGCTCAGCAACTTTACCAGTTAACTGAAGAGAACGAACATCCACTAATAATAAGTGATTATCAGTACCACCAGATACAAGCGTTAAACCTTCTGATTGAAGCTTTTCTGCTAAACGTTTTGCATTATCAATGATGTTTTGAGCATATGTTTTAAAGCTATCTTGAAGAGTTTCACCAAATGATACAGCTTTAGCAGCAATAACATGCATAAGCGGTCCACCTTGGATTCCAGGGAAGATTGACTTATCAATTTTTTTACCGAACTCTTCTTTACAAAGAATCATTCCACCACGTGGTCCACGAAGTGTTTTGTGAGTAGTTGTAGTAACGAAATCTGCATATGGCACTGGGTTTTCATGAAGTCCAGCAGCAACAAGTCCAGCGATATGAGCCATATCCACCATGAAGTAAGCACCCACTTCATCAGCGATTTCACGGAATTTTTTGAAGTCGATTGCTCTTGGGTATGCACTAGCACCAGCAACGATTAACTTCGGCTTATGAAGTCTAGCTTTTTCTAACACATCTTCATAGTTAATGCGGTGAGTCTCTTCGTCTACACCATACTCAACAAAGTTATATTGCACACCACTGAAGTTAACAGGGCTACCGTGTGTTAAGTGACCACCGTGAGATAAGTTCATTCCAAGAACTGTATCACCATGCTCTAAAATTGTGAAATAAACACCCATGTTTGCTTGTGCACCAGAGTGAGGCTGAACGTTTACATACTCAGCTCCGAAAATTTCCTTCGCACGGTCTCTTGCGATATCTTCAACAACGTCTACATGCTCACAACCACCATAATAACGACGACCTGGATAACCTTCTGCATATTTGTTTGTAAGAACAGATCCTTGAGCTTCCATTACTGCTTCACTAACAAAGTTTTCAGAGGCAATAAGTTCAATCTTAGTTTCTTGACGAGTACGTTCTAACTGAATGGCTTCAAATACTTTTGCATCTTGTTCTGGTAAATGTTTCATTCGTTCGTATCTCCCTTCATTTAAAAAAACGGTTGGTATTGGTTTTTCATCGAACTCTTTCACAACGTATAATTCCATCTATATTTTACACGCTAATGCGTTGGAATGTAAAAGATTTTCTGAAATAATTGTGAAGTTTTTCGGATTTCGTGTCAAACTTTGTGTTAAAGGCGAATATTCCTTGTTGGTGATAGCATGAATATTCGGCTGACTACCATTCACTTGTTTATAATATACAACCTATTGTCGTCACTTTTTCTCACAATGTCAACCATAATAATGGAATATTTCGAGACTTTTTAAAAATGTTGGCTAGTAACCGTTTGCAAGGGATTGTTGACGGTTTTAGTATGGCTTGGGGTGGGGAGATTACGCGGGGGTGTTCGTGGATTTTTTTGATTTAAGGTAGTGTAGTTTGGTGGTCGGATTTATTATTGTGGCACTGGGTTGATTCTTCTTTTTCGGGATATGATTTTGCTTGGCAGACTGGGATTTGTCCCGATTTTTGCTTTATCGGGACATATTTTTGCTTGGCACATTGGTTTTTGTCTCGATTTCTGCTTTATCGGGACTCATTTTTCCTTGGCACACTGTTTTTGTCTCGATTCTTGCTTTATCGGGACTCATTTTTCCTTGGCATACTGGTTTTTGTCCCAATTCTCGCACTATCGGGACTCATTTTCCCTTGGCACATCAGTTTTTGTCCCGATTCCTGCTTTATCGGGACTCATTTTCCCTTGGCACACCAGTTTTTGTCCCGATTCCTGCTTTATCGGGACTCATTTTTCCTTGGCATACTGGTTTTTGTCCCAATTCTCGCTTTATCGGGACTCATTTTCCCTTGGCACATCAGTTTTTGTCCCGATTCCCGCACTATCGGGACTCATTTTTGCCTAGCACACCAGTTTCTGTCCCGATTCTCGCCTTATAGGGACTCATTTTTGCCTAGCACACCAGTTTTTGTCCCGATTCCCGCACTATCGGGACTCATTTTTGCTTGCCACACCTGTTTCTGTCCCGATTCCCGCTTTATCGGGACTCATTTTTGCCTAGCACACCAGTTTTTGTCCCGATTCCCGCACTATCGGGACTCATTTTCCCTTGGCACACCTGTTTCTGTCCCGATTCTCGCACTATCGGGACTCATTTTCCCTTGGCACACCTGTTTCTGTCCCGATTCTCGCACTATCGGGACTCATTTTCCCTTGGCACACCTGTTTTTGTCCCGATTCCTGTTTTATCGGGACTCATTTTTGCTTGCCACACCAGTTTTTGTCCCGATTCCTGCTTTATCGGGACTCATTTTTGCTAAGCACTCTGGTTTTTGTCCCGATTCCCGCTTTATCGGGACTTATTTTTGCCTAGCACACCAGTTTCTGTCCCAATTCCCTTACTATCGGGACTCATTTCCCCTTGGCACACCAGTTTCTGTCCCGATTCCCGCACTATCGGGACTCATCTTCCCTTGGCACACAAGTTTCTGTCCCGACTCTCGCACTATCGGGACTCATTTCCCCTTGGCACACCTGTTTCTGTCCCGATTCTCGCACTATCGGGACTCATTTCCCCTTGGCACACCTGTTTCTGTCCCGATTCTCGCACTATCGGGACTCATTTCCCCTTGGCACACCTGTTTCTGTCCCGATTTTCGCACTATCGGGACTCATTTTTGCATAGCACACAAGTTTTCATCCCGCCTCCCGCTTATCCAGTCACAATCTATGAGTCAGCATCCTACTCCCCCTTCAGAACAATCCCTAACAGTATACCGCGACCTCCAAAAAGAAAAAGAACCAACCAAAGTTAGTTCCTTTTCTATCGACAAGATTGATTTTCTGTTGTGCTTTCATAAACGGCTCGTGCGCCGCCGATTAGTTTTGGACGAGTTTTGGCCATTGTGACATGGGCAGAGCCGATTTCCGTTATTTTGCTACGGAGTGGGACGGCAACATGTTTTAAGTGCATTCCGATAAAGGTGTCACCAATGTCGACTCCCGCATCTGCTTTGATAAATTCCACCACAATCGGGTTTTGCATGTGCTGGTATGCATAGGTGGCCATTGCACCACCTGCTTTTCTCACAGGAACAACCGTTACCTCTTCAAATCCCTTTGCTCGTGCCACCTCTTTTTCTACAACAAGCGCACGGTTTAGGTGCTCACAGCATTGAAAGGCTAGGTGCACACCTGTTGTTTGGTGCAGAGTATGGAAGGTTTCATAAATCATTTCGGCTACTTCTTCTGTACCGGCCGTACCGATTTTTTCACCGATTACTTCACTAGTGCTACAGCCTACCACAAGGAGATCCCCTGCATTAAGCTCGGCTTGATTTGATAAGTCATTTAATAACTCAGATAAATCTTGCTTCCATTTTTGGAGATTTGTCATGAATTTACGACTTCCTTTTAGTTTTGATTCTCTTCGTATTGAGTGATCTTGCCTACACGTGTTGCGTGACGCCCACCTTGGTAGTCCGTTGTTAGCCAGATTTTAGCTATATCTCTTGCTAGGCCAGGACCGATTACGCGCTCACCCATTGCGAGCATGTTTGTATCATTGTGCTCACGAGTTGCTTGAGCACTGAATGTATCATGAACAAGTGCACAGCGGATGCCTTTTACTTTGTTGGCAGCGATGCTCATGCCAATGCCAGTTCCACAGATTAAGATGCCACGATCGAATTCACCGTTTGCTACTTTTTCTGCTACAGGTAGAGCGTAATCAGGATAATCAACGGATGTTTCACATTCACACCCCATATCCTCAAATTCGATATTTAATTCTTCAAGTAATCCAATGATTTCTTTTCTAATATTGATTCCACCGTGATCTGATGCAATTGCTACTCTCATCGTGCCCTCCTATGGTTACGTATTTCTTCCATTTTTATTCTATCTCTTAAATAATAAAACGATCAATTGTTTTCCTTAATTCTTCTGAACTTTCTGCTAGTTTCTTTCCTAAATCGTTCATGTGATTAATTTGTTCGGACTGCTCTTTAATGGACGATGCGACTTCATGCGCACCTGCTGATGTTTCCTGGGCAATAGCGGCCACTTCCTCAGATTGCGCACCTGTTTTGTGTAATGAATCCATTTGTTGATGAATGAGCTCACTAATTTGCTTAACTGCAGTTGCCACATCTAAGATAGCTTGACTTGATTCACTTAGGATTTCAGCCGATACTTGTCCATTTTTTGCTTGGTTTCTAGCCGTTTCAACTTGTTCCCCAATTTGCCCAACAACATTTTGAACTTCTTGTTGAATGTTTTGTATTAGACCTGTTATTCCTTGAACGGCTTTTGCACTTTCATCAGCCAGTTTACGAACCTCATCAGCAACAACAGCAAAGCCTTTACCATGCTCACCTGCTCTAGCAGCTTCAATTGATGCATTTAGTGCGAGTAAATTTGTTTGGTTTGCAATCTCCCCAACAAGTGATACGATCGATGATACTTCATTTGCGTGTTCTTCTAAACGACGCACAGCTGTCATGGATTTTTCATTTTCTTCTGCTAGTGTGTGAATTCCACCGATTAGTGATGTATAAACTTCTTTCGTTTCATTTAATGAGGACACCATTTCATTCGATAGCTTCTCTGATGTTGTTGCTTTCTCTTCTACCTGTGTAGCAAATTCAATAATATCTTCAACAGCTGTAGCAGTTTCCTGAATAGCCGTTGCCGATTGGTCTGCACCACGTGCAATTTCTTGAACAGTGACTAATATTTCATCCGCCTGATTTGAGGCGCTACTAGATGCCGTTGCCATTTGGCTAACTTGTTCATTAGTTGAGTGAAAGTTTGACTCAATGCTTTGAACCATAGTTCTCATGTTGTGCAGCATTTCGTTAAAGGCTACACTTAGTGCTCGAATTTCATCATCACTAGTTGAAACAGGAACATCTTCATTTATATCTCCTTGTGCCGCTTTGTATGCAGCAACTTCAAGCTTTTGTAATGCTCTAGTCAAAAATCCTGATCCAAAGTAAGCTAAGACCCCTGACCAGAAGATTCCCATTACTAATGTAATAAGTGTAAAGATTCCTGGTGACACAAGGTGATCCACATATTCAACTAAAAATGAGATAAAGATCGCACTTGTTGAATACGTAATAATCGCAAGTACGGTTGTAAAAATGACCAGCTTTAATCTTAAGCTAAACTTATACTTTTTCTGTTCCATGATGGTTTCTCCTCTGCATGTGGATCATTTGTTAAGCTTATCTACTAATTTTGAAATAAGTTCTTCGAGGTCCGATAAGGTTTGACGATACATTGGGAGCGGTCCCCCGAATGGATCTGAAATATCTCGTTTTTCTCCATCCTGATCTGAAACATATTCTGAAAGTGTAAATGTTTTACGCCCTGCATAAGGATGTTGATCAATGACCGATTGTTTATGTTGATTTGTCATCGTTAAAATAATCGTCGCCCATTCAACTAGGTCTTTTGTCAAACTTGAGGATTGATGTTCACATGTAATCCCTTTTTCCTTTAAGGCCTCAATTGCGTTTGGAGATGCTGTACTGCCATCAAAAGCAAAAACTCCTGCAGATTTTACGCTAATGTTATCTGAGTTTTTTAAGTGATTTAAAAGAGCCTCAGCCATCGGGCTTCTGCATGTATTCCCCGTACAAACAAATAGTACATTTGTCATATAAAACACTCCTTTCTTTTATTATAATAAAAAAATGGAGCTGAAAGTAGTCGTGAGTGTTAATAATTCGACAAATGTGTGATGGGATTTTCATATTCTTTAAATAAAAAAGTGTAGAACAAAGGTCTACACTTTTACATGTTAATAAATATAGATATATGGATCAGAAGGTGCTTCAACTTTTTCTAACGAGCTAATTCCGATAGATGGGATTGTTACTCCATTTCGGTCAGCTTTTTCAATGACTCCTGTCACCTTAACCCATTCATCATTTTTCAAATTCTTTACTTCATCACCAGTTGCGAGAGTTCCCATTACTTGAAGATCTGCCACACAGCAGGATACGGTGAATCTGGAAACTGCCATTTGGTCTTGAGTAAAATCAGGCTCACGGTATACAAAGCCGGTTAGTTCAATTTCTTTACCGACAAACTCATCTAGATGCGTTTCAAGATATCCAGATATTTTTTGATACTCTACATCTGTGACAACTATTTTCTCACTATTTAAAAGTCCCTCGATGTAAAGATCATCAACACTTTTTGGCTGAGTATCATCTGCTGCAGTGCTTTCGCCAGTTGATTTCTCTTGTGTGTTAGTGTTTTGATTTTCTTCCGCTGCTACAGAAGACGTCCCTAGGTTAATACCTCTTTTCGCTACGATCGAGCTGTCCAAAATAACTTCCGGAAACATAAATCCAGTTAAGATCGGAAACAAAAAGATTGAATAGATGAGTAGAGACTTGATTGGTGAGCTTTTCGCAGCGTGATCTAGTCCACAATCACAAAAAAGCTCCATATCTTTTTTAGAATCACTACGAAAAATTTGAATGGTTCCAAGTATTAAGAATGTACCGGTAGCAAAGTAAATAAACGGCAGCATTTTTGGTGCAATAAAGTTAGTAATATCTCCTGAAATGATTAGTTTAAACAATAACATCGTAAAGCCGACTAAGATAATTCCGCGAATAAACTTTTGAAACCCTAAGTGATCTGACTGCTCCATCTAGATTCCTCCTATTAAAATAGTATTGCTTGATAGATAAGAACACCTACGTATACAACAACTGTCACAACTACGATAAATACAAGGACAAATTTTGCTTTAAAATACGCAAATAGCATGACGGTATTTTTTAAATCCAGCATTGGTCCATAAACCAGGAATGCTAAAAGGGCACCTGGTGCAAACGCACTTCCAAATGAAGCCGCAACAAATGCATCCGCTTCTGAGCAAAGTGATAAAAGAAATGCAAAAGCCATCATGACAATTGGTGAAGAAAATTCATTTGAGCCTAAACTTACAAGAATGCTTCGATCTAAGAATGTCTGGAATACGCTAGCAATTAGAGCACCAATAATTAAATATTTACCCATATCGAAAAATTCATCACTTGCATGGTAAATCGTTGCTTTTAATCGATTTACTTTCACAGGTGTTTCTAATGGGTCAGCTCCTCTTCCAATTAACTCTTCAGATGTTACTTTAAATTGATTAGTTTGTTTAAATAGAGCATATAAAATTAACCCGATGACCATTGATAATAAAAACGCCAAAGCCATCCGCCCAATTAAGATATCCGTATTGTTTCGAAAAGCAAAGTAAGTGGAAGCAGCAACAACAGGATTTAGAATCGGAGCACAAGCTAAAAAGACGAACGCAACATGCAATGGCATCCCTTTTTTAATAAGTCTTCTCACAACAGGGACAATTGCACATTCACAGACTGGAAAGATTGCTCCTAGTAATGCCGCCGGCAAAACAGCAACGATCATATTCTTTGGGATATACTTTTGAACAGTTTCTTCTGAGACAAAGACTTGAATGAGAGATGAAACAAAAACACCTAACAATATAAATGGTATTGCCTCGATCACAATACTTAAAAAGATTGTATTTAAGTTTAATAGATTTTGAGGAATGGTAAATTGCCTTTGTAACGTTTCGTAATCCCAAAAGAGAAAGAAATAGATAAACACGGCAACTAAAGCTAATCCGATTATCTCTTTTGACTGATTTAATAGTGATGTTTTCATTCTAAAACCCCTTCGTTTTCTTGTTTTTCATCCAACTAGATCCAGGTATTTTTTTATCTTTTTCTGCATATGTCTTTATGATAGAGTTCAAATGTTAAGGAATCTTTTACATAATTTGTAGATTTCGTAAAGTTTTTGTAAATTTCTGCTATAACGTTGTCGAAGATACTAGAATAAAATATGATGATAGAAATAGAATCGTTATGTTTCCTACTAAATGGAGGGATTTGATGAACAAACCTGTTGAAGTCTATATACTAAGCGGTTTTTTAGGAAGCGGGAAAACTACTGTTCTGAAGAGAATTGTAGATGAATGTAAAAAACGTGACCAAAAGCTCGGCATTATTTTAAATGAGCTTGGCGATACAAATGTAGAAAATCATCTTTTTGAAAATGAAAAAATGTACGAGCTCCTTAACGGCTGTATTTGCTGCTCGATTCAGGATGACTTAAAGATGACCTTGAATCAATTTGTGGAAAATCCTGTTGATGTATTACTTATTGAAGGAACTGGTGTAGCAAATCCGAATGAAATTGTAGAGGCTTTGGCCACTCCGGAATTTATTGATAGATTTTCTCTGCTTTCGATTATTAGTTTAGTTGATGCTAGCAATTACCTTGACTATCAAAGTATTTTTTCTAGTTCAAAGGAAATTCGTACGTTATTAAAGGAACAAATTACAAGTGCATCACTGATTATTTTAAATAAAACGGATCTTGTTTCAGAGAAAAAGCTGGAAAAAATCAATTCACAAATAAGCAAGCTGATCACCCATGATGTACCTGTTGTGAAATCTAGCTTTGGTGAGGTTTTAGCTGATGTGCTTCTTCAAACAAGAATTAGAACGTTGAACTTATCCCAAGAAGCTAAAACTTGTGGCTGTTCTTCTACCTGCGATCATGTAAATCATGCTGCAATTAAGGCGATTAAGCTTGAGGATTTACCTGTTGTGGAGAAAAAGGAATTCGAGAAGTGGCTGAAAGGGCTACCTAATGACGTGTTACGCGGGAAGGGAATCATTCAATTTAAAGGTGACTCTGCTCTATATTCGTTCCAATTTGCTTCAAAAAAGCTTGCAGTGGATAAAGTAGAGGGAACAACTAGCCAAAAGCCAATTATGATATTGATTGGGAATTCTTTAAACATTGAAGAAATCCGATTATCGTACGAAAAAACATTTTTACAGCTATCCAAATAAAAACAAAGAGGTGCACTCACCTCTTTGTTACTTTATAAATTCAAGTAAAGTCGGCACCCTCTTTTTGAAATCCTCATAGTGATGACGACCTTTAGGTATAATATCAAATTTTATATTCGGCACTTTGTTATTCAGTAATTCATAAACCCTATTGTTTGATGCTATAAATTCTTTATTTTTTCCTTCATCATTTGTCTCACTGTCACCACAATCCATATAAACGCCTTTTACACCAAACAAATTTGAATGTTGAATGTATGTTTCGATTTCTTCCTGATTTCGTAAAAAGGCTGAGGATAATGCAGCAACCTTGTGGAAAACCTGTGGATAACTACAAGCAGCATAAACCGATATTAACCCTCCTAGTGAAATACCTGCTATTGAGTTTTGATTGTTTAATGTGCGGTACTTTTTATCAATAAATGGCTTAAGTTCATTGATGATAAAATCAACATAGTCTTTCCCCTTACCACCTGGTAAATCAACCTGTCCAAAATGCTTCTTGCTATAATCACCAATTTCCCAAGGACAATATTCATTCATTCGCTCCTCAGGGTTTTGATCAACGGCCACCACGATCAACTCATATTCCTGTTCATTAAGATACTGTTCAAGCCCTAAAGATATGCCGCCAATCGCTTCATCATCACTAAACACATTTTGACCGTCATGCATGTACAACACAGGATAACGTTTTTCTCCCTTATCATAATGCTTCGGTACATAGACTCGAATTGTTCGTTGTTGCTTAAGAGCTGTCATATATAGGGAGAAAATTTCAACCATGTTTGTTCACCATTCACTTTCATGTTTATGTATTTTAAAAAAGGCCCAAACCATAAATGATTTGAACCCTTGAAAACTTAAAAAGGAAACAAAAGCTTTAAACCGAACGCAAGCAGAATACTTCCACCTAGCGCTTCACTGTAGGCACCTAACCAATTTTGGACACGTTTTCCAACTAATAAACCAATCCACGTTAACACCATGCTAACGACTCCGAACATCATTACTGTTAGAAATGTTTTTGCTCCGTAAATTCCTAAGCTTAAACCAACTGAAAAGCTATCTAAGCTCACACTTAAGGCAAAAACGATTAAACCAAAGCCTACTGGTGTAATGAGTGGCTCATCATCTTTTTTAAACGATGCAAAAATCATTTGAATGCCTAATAAGATCAGTAGAGTACCGCCTAATAAAGTGGCAATCGTTCCAAACGTATCACTTAGAAGACGGCCAATTAACATACCGACAAGTGGCATCCATATATGAAAAATGCCAATTGTGATTCCTATGTAAAAAATCTGCCGCATTCGCAGCTTAATTAAGCCCATGCCAAGGCCGACCGAAAATGCGTCCATACCTAGAGCTAGTGCCATAATAAATAAAGTAACAAGTTCTCCTAGAATTGATTCTATGTTCATTTTCCCCCTCCTCGGACACGCCTAATTAACCTTATGCGCACCCGATTCTGATTAGAACATCGTATTAGGAGCTTGTTTATTCTTCTACAATAACTTGGTTTCCTGCTGCTTTTAAAAGCCTGTTCATAACAGCTTCACCGACACCAGCCTGTGGAAAACTTTCACTTAAAATAAGATCAACATCCTCTTGATCAAATTTTCTTAACACATCATAAAGATTGGCTGCGACAGTTTGGAGGTTTTCCCGTGTTCCGCATGCTATGACCTTTGCAGCTAGAAGCTCACTTTTCCCTTCCTCTGTTGTTAACACGCCTACTTTTTTTCCGTCCTTTTCGTATTGGTTAATGAGAGTTTGTAAAAATGAACGGCTTCCATCAACCACAATAACAGGTGCGTTTGGAGCATAATGTGTATATTTCATGCCAGGAGACTTTGGTGCATGGCCTTCTTCAAGTAATGCCTGGTCCACACCCACTTTTCCAACAACGGCTTCCAATTGCTCCTTCGTTACTCCACCAGGTCTTAGGATTGTTGGAATGGCTGCTGTACAATCCACAACCGTTGATTCAACACCAACCCCAGTTTGACCTCCATCTACAATTCCACTAATTCTTCCTTTAAGATCGTGGTATACATGTGTAGCTTGGGTTGGACTCGGCTTTCCGGATCGGTTTGCACTTGGTGCCGCGACTGGGACATCTGCTTCTTTTATTAACGCTAAGGCTATTGGATGATCTGGCATTCTCACCCCAACAGTATTAAGACCCGCTGTAACGAAGTCAGATAGCTGCTCTCCCTTTTTATTCAAAACTAATGTTAACGGTCCCGGCCAAAATTCTTTGATTAATTGCTTTGCATAGTCAGGGATATCCTGTACAATATCGTTTAGCTTTTCTTGTGAAGCAATATGGACGATCAGGGGGTTATCACTTGGACGTCCCTTTGCTTCAAATATTTTACGGACCGCTTCATCAGAGCACGCATTTGCCCCAAGTCCATAAACAGTCTCGGTAGGAAAGGCAACAACCTCGTTTTCTTTCAACATTTTTGCTGCCTGTGCAATTTGTGGATAACTAGTGGATAAGTCTGTTAAGTCATCCACAGTCCAAAGATTTGTGTTCATTTTTTATTAACTCCCTTAATATCCGTACTTTCACCTACATATCTTGCCTAAATGTAGAGATTTAACTCTAGAAAGTATAAAAGAAGACTCACAATAAAACAAGCCTTATCCACAAATTGTGGATAAGGCTGTTATAATTGTGAATAACTATGTGGATATTGGAAAATTAAGATGATTTCACCATAATCATTGCATTTGGATCTTCAAGTGAACCACTCATATGATCTAAGGTTAACATTTCATCCGGAATCACATCGGATTCGATTTGACTAAAGCCCATTAATGTTAAAAAATGGACAGAAGCTTCTTTGTTTGTAACAAGGTATAAACTCGAGATTCCCTTTTTCTCCGCTAACGTTTGAATGCTTTGAAAAAGTGTCACAATATGTGCCTGCTTCAGCTTGTCCGAAACAACAAGAGACCGCAGCAATCCATGAGTATTCAGCGGTTCCACCCCAATACAGGCCACAACCTCATGATTACCATCCTCCAACATTACAAAATAATCTATTATATGATCCAAACCTTCTGAACTAAGCCCTGCCTTCTCAATAAAATCTGTTAATCTACCAAGATCTTTTTCCTCTGCTATTTTTAACTGAAACAACATACTTTCACCCCATTTTGTATTCTCTACTAAACTCTATGAGGCGAAAGCTAGATTTATTCATAGATTTTGTTCGACAAACTTCGGGAAGTGACAGGCACTACGTACAGACTTCTACGTTCCTAACCGAAGAGTATATATGGTGCATTTTTCAACGGAAAGGTGGTGAAATCATGCAATTCCGTCATTTATTATTTGTTGCTTTGGTCAGTTTTGTAGCCTTTGCTTTTCCTGATGATACCTTTGCTAGGGAAAACGGTCAGGCTGAGAATAGTAATGCCCAGAATGCTCAACAAAAAGTGGACACGGTAAAAAAGGAAATTTCCCAACCTACTCCATCACCACAAGCAAAACCGGAAAAACCTGTACAAAATAAGGTGGAGAAAAATCTTCCGGCTCAGGCAAGTGAAAAAGCTAGTAAAGCAAAGCCCCTTCCTGAGAAAGCTAGTGATAAAACGAGCAACACTAAGCAGCTTCCTGAGAAGGCTAGTGATCAGGCAAAACAAGCTGTTAACAAAGTGAAAGAAGATAAGAAAAAAATGGTTAACAGCACCCAGCCTTCAGAACAGACAGAAAAGAAGAAATCATCTGCTACTGAACAGAAGGCCGAAATTGAAGTGAAAGCATCTCTACAGACTGTTGTTACTACAACACCTTCTGTTAAAGAGTCTACTTCAAACACTTCCGAAAAAGCTGATGACGTTAAACCTGTTGAGACTAGTAAAGAGGAAGTGAGTGTGGAACCTAAGAAGGAAGATGAAACTCCTGTTAACAAGGAAAACAATGTTCCAATCAAGGCGATCAACCCTCACTCTTCTGTTTCTCAAAAATCTTCTGAAGAATCTTCAAAGGACAGAACGAGCAAAGGATCCAATGCAAATAGTACATTTGATAAATTCATAGTAAATGCAGAAGCATACTTGATCGTTAAGCGGGTTCAGCCACTTATATCTAAGCAGCTTGAATTCTGCAATCAATGGGATCATGCACCTCCATCGCCGCCACCACAAGATACTCCTTTTTTCTAAAACTAGTGTAAATACATTTTTTAATAGAAAAAGGAGAGAAAAATATGTTAAAAATGAACGTGGTAAAAACAGCGGTATTAGCAGGAATTGTTTCAGTTGGAATTTTTGCTGGAGGTCAAATTAGTGAAGCAGCAGGACCGAAGGATGCTAAAGCAGTAAAAACGGTAAATGTTGTGGAAGCTAAAAAGGTTGAAGTGAAAGCTGGTAAATCACAGGCTAGTGTAAAGGCTAGTGCAACAGCAAAAGAACATGCTGCGGCAAATTCAGCTGTACACGGAAAAACGAAAGTAAAGGCTCAAAAAACTGAAGAAGAAGTGCAACCTGAAGGAACGGAATCAGAACAAACAGAAGTTGTGGAAGAAACAGAAAAGCAAAATAATTCTGCAGCAAACAAAGCAAACTCACAAGCATATGAGAATTCTAATGACAATGCGAAATTGCATGCAAATAAAAACGCTGCTGTTCACGCTGTAGCTGAAGAAGAAGTTACAACAGATGTAGTAGAAAATACTTCTGAAGAAACGACTGAAGAGGCTACTGATGTTAATGAAGATAGCGATTCTACTACTGTAGAAACTGATGCAACTGAAGAGGGTACAGAGGAAGCTACAGATGATAGCGAAGATCGTGAAACGACTGTAGAAGACGATGCTGTAACTAACGAAGATGCAGAAGAGGCTACTGACGTTAATGAAGATAGCGAAACGACTGTAGAAGAGGGCACAACTGAAGAAAGTACAGAAGAGTCTACTGCTGTTAACGAAGAAAACGAGACGACTGTAGAAGAAGGTTCAACTAAAGAAGGAACGGAAGAGTCTACTAACGTTAACGAAGATACTGTAGAAGAAGCTACAATTGAAGAAGAAACGACAGAATCTACTGAAGATGAAGCTAGTGAAGCTGTTGAAGTGAATACTTCTAACAAAAATAAAGCGGCAGCAAAAGCAAATGAACACGCTAGTGACATGGCAAAATTACACGCACATGCAAACTCTGCTGTTCATGCAAAAGCTGTGGAAGAAGAAACAGTTGTAGCAGATGAAGAAATCGAAGTAGAAGTAACGGTAGAATAAATCTATACAAAAAAGCCGGAGTGATTAACACTCCGGCTTTTTTGTATTCGACAAACTTCGGGGAGTGACAGGCACCACCACAGCCCCACCTACGAAAACAACCCTTGGAACCACTCTACCAAAAAGAATTTTACTTCTACTTCTTGTTTGTCTTCTTCTTCGTCGACAACTAGAGATGCAACTTCTTCTGTTGTTTTGTTTGCTTCGTTTGTTTTTTCTGTTTCTTCGGCTTGTACGGCTTCTCCGTTTGAGAAGTCTAGGAAGCATAGTGGCGGGAATAGGACACACCACCAGTTAGCGCCCTTAGCCTCACCAAGGCTGATTAAGATTGCTTCATACTCACCTGCTGGATAAATGAAGTTACCATAAAGCTTTGTTGGAAAACTTACATCATGATCAAAATCTACTGTATACTCTTGCTCCATATTTTCTTCCTTTAGTACACGTGCAACGATGTTTTTGATTTCTGGAAGTCTTGATTCTATTAACTCTTCAGCTGCTTCTACTGAAGTTAATTCTGCAACCCATTCTGTGATTTCCTTGTTTACTTCGTCACGAACTTTTCTCTTTAACTCTTGATCTTCATCAGAATTACTATTTGCTAGAATTCGTAAGCGAATTGCTTCATCTGGTATCACTACCGGCTCCTGTGTGCTAGCTTCCACCGGCTCTTTATAAACATTTGCTATTGCCCCAAAGAATAATAAGAATATATATATAAGTGCTAATTGTTGTTTTTTCATTTCCTCACGCCTCCCTTGTAGTAGACAGTATAGTCAGCGTGAGAGATTCTTAAACTATATTTTTTTAAAAAAATAGTTTTATAGTTTTTAAAAAGAAGAAACCCCAGTTTTACCAAGGGTTCTGTTCTTTAAACTGTTGCAAATACCATGCGATCTTTACCATTAATATCGTAAACAACTTCCACTTTTGCCTTTATTGGAAGTGCTTGTTCAAGAAGAGCCTTAACATCCTTCCCTTGCCCCGCCCCAATTTCAAACGCAATTAACGCTTTGGGATTCAGCAAGCTTCTCATGTCGTTTATCAGCCTTCTATAAAAATCCAAACCATCTTCTCCACCAGCTAATGCGCGCATTGGTTCATGATCCTTCACAACAGGTGATAGTGTTTCGATTTCCCAATCTGGAATATAAGGTGGATTTGACACTAAGATATCGATTTTATTTTTAACAGGCTCTAGTAAATCTCCGTGAAGCCACTCTACTTCTGCATGTAGTTCTCTGCTGTTTTGCTGTGCTACTTGAAGAGATTCCTCTGCAATATCAACAGCTGACACACGGAATTTCGGGTTTTCAAGAGCCAAGGTAATCGCAATGGCACCACTGCCCGTCCCGACATCGACGACATTTAGTTCTTTCTCACCTTCAAAATGCTGAGAGGCTCTATGTAAAATCCCTTCAACAAGCTCCTCTGTTTCAGGCCGTGGTATTAATACCTCTTTATTGACAATAAAACGTCTGCCATAAAACTCTTCATATCCGATTAAGTATTGAACAGGCTGTCCTTCAGCATGTTTTTTCACATCCGCTTGAAATGCATGGATTTGCTTCTCTGAGAGGACCAGTCTCAAATTAGACAATAATGTTGCGCGCTCCATCTCTAGATGGTGTCGTAGTAACAATTCTCCGGCATTTTCATCTCTTCCCGCTTCCTTTAAAAAAGAAGAAGCCCAGTTCAGGGCTTCGTACACAAATTTCATGCTTATTTTAATCTTCCGCAGCTTCAAGGCGGCTTGATTGATCTTCAACGATAAGTGCTTCTACGACTTCGTCAAGCTTACCTTCAAGAATTTGATCAAGCTTTTGAATCGTTAAACCGATTCGGTGGTCTGTTACTCGGTTTTGCGGGAAGTTATATGTTCGAATACGCTCTGAACGGTCACCAGTTCCAACCGCAAGCTTACGGTTTTGATCGTACTCAGCTTGTGCTTCTTGCTGGAATTTATCATAAACACGAGCACGAAGGACCTTCATCGCTTTTTCTTTGTTTTTGATTTGTGATTTTTCATCCTGACACGATACAACAGTATTAGTTGGTAAATGTGTTAAACGAACAGCTGACATTGTTGTATTAACACTTTGTCCTCCTGGACCACTTGATGCAAACGTATCAACACGAATATCTTTTTCATGGATTTCTACTTCTACTTCTTCAGCCTCTGGTAAAACAGCAACTGTCGCGGTTGACGTATGGATACGACCGCCTGATTCTGTTTCAGGAACACGTTGTACACGATGGGCACCGTTTTCAAATTTTAATTTTGAATAAGCACCTTTCCCATTGATCATAAAGATAATCTCTTTATAGCCACCAGTACCTGTAGCGTTCGCTTCCATTACTTCTGTTTTCCAGCCTTGCATCTCAGCGAAGCGGCTGTACATTCGGTATAAATCGGACGCAAACAATGCAGCCTCATCTCCACCTGCTGCTCCACGGATCTCCATAATAACGTTTTTATCATCGTTAGGATCTTTTGGAACAAGTAAAAGCTTAAGACGAGCTGTTAATTCTTCTTCACGTTCTTCTAACTCGGAAAGCTCTTCCTTCGCCATTTCACGCATCTCTGCATCAAGCTTCTCTTCAAGCATTGATTTTGTATCAGAAATTTGCTCACGGACTTCTTTGTATTCGCGGTAAGCTTCCACAGTTTCTTGTAAATCTGATTGTTCTTTTGAATATTCACGTAGCTTTTTTGAATCGTTAATAATATCTGGATCCATTAAAAGCTGATTTAACTTTTCATAACGGTCTTCTACCGACTGTAAACGATCTAACACACATGTTCACCTCAATTTTCATGCATAACATTATAATTATAGTATAGGTCACAATAAGCGTCAAAAGCAAATTGACTAAATATAGCTCATTATAATATGATTTGTGAAAAACCGTTACTTTATTACATATTTAGGGGGAGTAGGTAAAATATGAAAATTAATAAAATCCACCATGTTGCGATTATTTGTTCTGATTATGAAAAATCAAAGAGGTTTTACACAGAGGTACTTGGGTTTCCTGTTTTATCGGAAGTTTATCGTGAAGAACGGAAGTCTTATAAATTAGATTTGATTGTTCATGACACCTATCAAATTGAACTATTTTCTTTCCCAGATCCCCCTAGCAGACCTAACCAGCCTGAAGCAGCAGGTCTACGCCACCTCGCTTTTGAAGTGGACAACATTGATGAAGCCGTGTCTGAGTTAGTAGGAAAAGGTGTCGAAGTAGAAGAAATTCGGATCGATCCATTTACCGACAAAAAGTACACATTTTTTAAAGATCCGGATGGACTTCCGTTGGAGTTGTATGAGGGGTGATTTGGTGCCTGTCACTTCCCGGTTTTTGTCGAACAAAACAGGTAATTTGGGGTTGTGGTGCCTGTCACCTCCCGAGTTATACAATATAAAAAAGGAGTGCAAAAACAGGCACTCCTTTTCCTTTACTATTCTTTGTCGTAGGATCTATAAGCGGGTCAGGGAACCTGTCCCTCCGTCCCTTCTTTGTCGTAGGATCCTGTACGCGGGACCCGTCCCTTTGTCACCAAACGAGCCGCTATCCCTTACTGTGCGGTTTCGTGGGTGCTCGGCAAGGATAGAGTTTCTCATTTCCTTTGCGACAGGATGGTTTGAGGTGAAGAATTGAGTTTTGTCGTGGTAGAGTTCTACGAGTTCTCCTTTTTCCAGTAAACCCATTTTATCGCTAATTTCATATGCTGCTTTTATGTCATGTGTAATAAAGAAGTAAGATAAGCCAAAGTCTTTCTTTAATTCTTTTAGTAATTCTAAAACAAGTGTTTGAGTGACCATATCAAGACTGCTTACAGATTCATCTAATACGATCAACCTTGGCTTTAGAGAGATGGCTCGTGCAATATTAATTCTCTGCAATTGGCCACCGCTAAATTGGTTCGGGTATTTTTTTAGGTCCTGTTCGCTTAAACCTACTCTTTCTAGCAACTCAATAATCGTTCGCTTTTGTTCATTCACCGTTAGCTTTTCGTAGTTTTCTAGAGGCTCTGCAATAATACGCTCTGCCGTCATTCGAGGATTAACAGAAGAATAGGAATCCTGGAATACTACTTGAAGATCTCGGCGAATTTTATGAAGAGTACGCTTTTCAATGCTATAAAGATCTTGGCCCTGAAAAAGAATTTCACCTTTTTGTGGTCGTTCTAATCCAAGTATTACTTTACCTAAAGTGCTTTTACCAGCCCCGCTTGATCCAAGCATCCCAAGACAGGTTCCTTCTTCAATAGAAAAAGAAATATCGGAAAGGACCTTTTTCGAACGATCTTTCCATTTAAAAAATGATTGAGATCCGTAGCTATGAGTTACGTTATTTACTTGTAATAAACTCATTTTTCTCCCCCTCAATCTCAAAAGACAGTTTCGTTTACATGTAGTAGTGGGCGTGCCTGCAATAGTTTCTTTGTATATTCATGCTGCGGCTCATCAAATAGCTGAAACACATCTGCTTTTTCAACAATTCTACCATTTTGCATGACCGCTACGTCGTCTGCCATTTCTGAGATCACCCCTAGATCATGGGAGATTAACAGAATAGCCGAACCATATTTAGAACGAATTGAATCTAAATGACCCAACACTGTTTTTTGATTTTTAACATCGAGTGCGGTAGTTGGTTCGTCAGCAATAATAACAGCTGGATGGGTACATGCTGCAATGGCAATCATCACACGTTGAAGCATACCTCCGCTTAATTGAAAAGGATAGGATTTTAGCAGTTTGGCAGGGTCAGGTAGATTAACAGAATTCATTGCTTCAATCGCAAGCTCTATTGCTTGTTTTTTATGACAATTTGTATGAGAGCGAATCGTTTCAACAAATTGATGGCCAATTGTAAAAACAGGTGTAAAAGCATTCATTGGGTTTTGCATAATAAACGCGATATCCTTGCCACGTATCTTACGCATGTCTTTGTCATCTAAACCGTTCAATTCACGACCTTGTAATGTGATACTTCCTTCAATTGTTGACGTTTTTCTGTCAAGAAGCTGAAGAATAGCCATACTTGTAACGGTTTTACCGCATCCACTTTCTCCAACAAGACCAAGAACACTTCCACGCTTTAGTTCAAAATTAAGGCCATGAACTAGAGAAAGCTCACTATTCTTCGTTTTCACCTTCACATGTAAATCTTTAACCTGTAGCACATTTGACTGTTCTGTTTCCAACCTTCTCATCCTTTTTTAAAATCTACGTTTTACACCGTAACGCTCTGACAATGCTTCGCCTAATAAATTGAATGTAACGATTACTACCATTATAAACAAACCTGGATAGAGCATTAATTCAGGATTCGTCCGTATATATGACTTTCCTTCATGAATCATTGCCCCCCACTCTGGTGTAGGAGCCTGAACGCCCAATCCGAGAAACGACATGGCTGATATATCCATAATTGCCCAGCCCATTTCTAATGTCCCCATCACAACAAGTGGTGGAAGTACATTTGGAACAATATGATTTTTAATAATCTTCCATTGAGAAGAGCCACTCACCTTTGCAGCAGCAATAAAGTTTTGCTCCTTTAAGCTTAGGACCATTCCCCGGAACATCCGCGCATAATAGACCCATTGCACAAGCATAATGGCGATAATAACTTGTGTCAGTCCAGGTCCAAAAATACCGACAAGACCAAGAACAAGGATCAGGTTCGGAAAAGCCATCACGCCATCACAAAATCTCATTAAAACATGATCAATCCAACCGCCTTTATACCCCGAAAAGGTTCCAACAATCAGGCCAATTAGAATCGATGAGATAAAAATTAAAAGGGCAAAACCTAGTGATATACGGGCACCATATAAAATTCTTGATAAATTGCATCTTCCTAGCTGATCTGTCCCTAAAGGATATTCCCATGATGGAGCCTGTAATTTATTCACTATATTAACAGCAATCGGATCATTAGGTGCAATCCAAGGAGCAAATATGGCAATGAAGAAAAGAATACCTAAAATAACCGAGCAGATCGGAATTATTTTTTGATTGATGAACATTTGACGTATTCTTCTTATCATTGCTTGTAGCCTACTTTCCTGGAAATGCGAGGGTCTATCACCATTTGAATCACATCTACTAGTAAATTACTAATAATAAACAAACTTGCTCCAATTAACACATAGCACTGAATAACCGGTATATCACGATTAAAAATTGCTTCAATAAAGTAACGACCAAAGCCAGGCCAAGAAAAAACAGCTTCAACGATAATGGTACCTGTTAAAAGTTTTCCAAGGTTCATTCCTAACCCGGTAATCATCGGTGAAATGGCAATTCTTAACACATGCTTTGCCATAATTGTTTTCTCCTTAATCCCCCTCGTTCTCGCATAAAGCACATAAGGCTCATTTATATTTTCAAGCACACTAGCACGTAGCAATCTTGTGTAAATTGCAATTAACGGAAGAGCCAGGGTTACGGAAGGAAGAACAAGATGTTGCCACGTTCCAGTACCTTCAACCGGAAAAAGATCGAGCTTTACTGAAAAGAAAAATATAAAAAGATATCCAAGCCAAAAAGAGGGGATGGATGCCCCTATAAAGGAAAGAAATCGACTAAAATGATCGATAACGCTATTTTTCTTTATTCCAGCAAAAAAGCCAAGAGGAACACTAACGAGGATCGCTATTAAAATACTTCCTAGTGCTAGCTGAATGGTAGCTGGTATTCGAGTGATGACCTCATCCCAAACAGGCTTATTCGTAACATAAGATATGCCAAAGTCAAGCTGGCATATCTTCATAATAGAATTTACATATTGAATGAAAAATGGCTGATCTAAGCCAAACTCTTGTCTTTTTTGTTCCAAAAGCTCATCAGTTGGTTGAATATGGGCCGCAGTTAAATAAGCCTCAGCCGGGTCTACCGGTGAAAGGTGAATCATTCCGGTTGTCACAAGTGCTGCCAAAAGAAAAACCGGAACGATCGAGAACATTCGCTTTAAAATAAAAGTGCCCATAATAACCTCCTGATACTGCTACTTCCTACTCAATGCTAATGTTTGTAAATGGATGCTCATCACGATTAGCAGGGAAAGTAAAGTTCGTTACATCCTTTTGATAGATTGCTGTTTTCTTAATATAAGAAATAGGAATAATCGCTCCCTGTTCTTGTATCGATGTTAAGATTGATGTATATAGCTGCTGACGTTGTGCCTCATCAGTTGTCTGAGGAACCTCTGCAATTTGTTTTAATATTTCAGCTTTGTTTGGATAAGCTGATATTGCCTCATTAAATCCAAACCCTTCTGACGCAACAATGTTTAAGAACGTATGTGGGTCATAAGGAGCTCCATAGTTACTAAAGAAATTCACATCAAATTCATTATCCTTAAAGCGTTGAACCTGCTCAGTTAGTTCAACTCCTACAATGTTTAATTTTACACCAATTGCTGCCCATTCAGATTGAATAACTTCAGCCATTGTTTTTTGAATTAGTTCTGCTGAATCATACATTAGCTCAATTTCAAGGGGTTGTCCATCTTTTTCACGAACTGTTTCTCCTTCAGAAAGCGTCCAGCCTGCTTCGTCTAATAACGATTTTGCTTTTTCTACATCATAATCAATGACAGCTGCACCATTGTCTTTTGTATAAGGTAAGTTTGTTGGCAGGATATAATCTGCTTTTTCTTCATACCCTGACGTAACACCCTCAACTAAAGCTTCCTTATTAAAAGCGTAGTGTAAAGCTTGACGCACTTTTTCATCAGAAAGCTGTTCTTTTTTCGAATTGATCACAAGCTGTCTTGTTGCAACTGGCTCAGAAATACTAGACTCATAGCTTTCTGTTGATTCTAACTGTTTGAAAGCATCTAAACTAATTGTTCCTTCTCCATACAGGAGATCGATTTCACCTTTTTCAAACGCTAGCACTCTTGTTTCGGCATCAGGAATGATTTTCACAGTAATTTTTTCTTCTTTCGGAAGCTCACCCCAGTACTCTTCATTACGCTTGAAAACAGCATATTCATCTACTTTATAGTCATCTAGCACCCATGGACCTGTTCCGACTGGTTCGACTACACCTTTTGAAGTATCACCATCCTCAGGAAACCCTGCTTCGCCTAAGAAGCGAACTGGTCTTACAACAGCCAATTCCTGAATTGTTGGATAATAAGCTTCTGTTAAAGTTAGCTTGAATGTATGTTCATCAACAACTTCAGTTGAAGCAATTTTAGATAGAAAACCTAACCAGCTATGCATATCTAAATGATTTAAAATGGTATCAAAATTCTTTTTCACAACTTCAGCATTAAAGCTTGTTCCATCAGAGAACTTTACACCTTCACGAAGATGAAACGTATATTCCTTACCATCTTCAGAAATATCCCAAGACTCTGCAAGATGAGGTTTTAGCTCTCCACCCTCTTGGTAGCTCACTAATGGTTCATATACCATTGATTGCGCAAATAATTGTGAAGGATTATACACATGTGGATTCATTTCCCCTATATCTCTAGGCCAAGCGAACGTAAGCATATTCTTTTCGCTTTTTTCCTCTGAGCTCACAACTTCTTCATTGTTATTTGCACACCCAAATAACATTGTCGATAAAATCAAAATAAATACAGATAATAGTAGAACTTTACGATGATGTTGCACCTTCTTAACCAAAGCTGTTTCCTCCTAAATGCAATTGATAATTGTTTTCAATTGTATGGGAAGTAGGTGGTTCTGTCAATAGAATTGTGGGAATTTTCAGGTTTGGGGTCTGCTTGTGTTTGGTGCCTGGTCCGGGGTTGGGGTGCCTGTCACTTCCCGAAATTTGTCGAAGACTTCACAATATGTAAAACTTCCACTTTCTTTGCCGAATTGGTTCTTGTTTTGTCTAACGTGAAGGGAACTACCTTTTTAGGTCGAAAATCTACTTTAGTAAGTTCCTTAACAATATCTGTTCTTGGATTGGCGCAACGAGGAGTTTTGGAATTGTACTTATATCAGTATCAGGGGAGGAGAAAAGATGAGTACAGTTGCTGTTGCAAAGTCACTTGGGGTTTCGAGAAGAACGTTAATGAGATGGGTAGATCAGTTAGATTTGGAGTTAGAGAAAAATGAGCTGGGACACTATCAATTTTCAAATGAAGATATAGAGAGATTAAAACAACTTCAAAACAATCCGACAGGCACCCCAACACCTGCTAATGAGCAAACACGAAAGGGGACTATTACACAAATGGTATCACTAGATGAAAACAAAGTAGATTTCTTAACACAACGACTTGAAGAAGTGGAAAGAAAGGTTCAAAGCAAGGCTGATGGAGTCGTATCCTATCAACTTCTTCAGCATCGAAGAGAAATGGAAGAATTACAAAGCACAATCAAAAAGTTAGAACTTCGAATTGAAGAGCTAGAGCGAGAAAAACTTTCGAAAAAACAAGAATTCGGTAAAGATCCTGCTCTTGTTTTTGATCAAACAAAAACACCTTCGAAACCACAACGGAGAAAAGGGCTAATTAGCTCTATTTTAGGATTTTAAGGGGCCAAAACGGCCCTCTATTTCTTTTCTAAATTTACGTCGATTCTATACCTCGGTAAAGCCGTAATCATATTTTCATGAATTTCCTTTGTTTTCCTCTTCATTTCCTTTTTTGAAAGATCCTCAGTTGTATACACCGTCACATTTATATGGTTTGCATTCATGTTGACTCTTCCTAACGATAAGGTATCGTCATTCATAATTGCCTCTTCTAATTTACTTTGGTCATCCCCTTTGTCAGGTCTTGTTTCTGTTAGATCAATGAAATTTGGGTTTTGGTTCGGAACAAACTGCTCATCGGCGAGCTCTTGATTATCATATGTGCCATGACCATCCCTCATTAATCTCAACCCGTTCACGTCTTCCTGCTGAGGCTCGTAGCGTTCTCCTGCTTGGAACTGGCAACCAGCCATACAAAAGCAGAGGATAGATAAAATAAGTACCTTTTTCATTTTTCTGCACCTCCTACTCTGTAGGATGCCCGATGATTTTCTTTTCATGAGGAGAAATGAGGGTGCAGGATTGGATGTGGTTGGAGCTGTATATATGAAGACTATACCCCTTCATTCGAACCGCCATGTTGGTCTTCATCTCCTCTATGAAGACCATCTTCCTTCATTCAAAACGTCATTTTGGTCTTCATTTCCTCTATGAAGACCATCTCCCTTCATTCAAAACGACTTTTTGGTCTTCATCTCTTCTATGAAGACTATCTTCCTTCATTCAAACGACTTTTTGGTCTTCATCTCTTCTAAGAAGACCATCATTCTTCAATCAAAACGACTTTTTGGTCTTCATCTCTTCTATGAAGACCATCTCCCTTCATTCAAAACGCTTTTTGGTCTTCATCTCTTCTATGAAGACTATCTTCCTTTATTCAAAACGTCATTTTGGTCTTCATCTCTACAAGTAAATAATTCACACCCTGCAAAACTCTATTTTGGCTCTTTAAAACAAAAAAACAGCCCAATTTCATCAAAAATCGAACTGTTCAATCTATATTTTCTTTTAGATATCAAACAACACTCAAGCCATTCGACAAAATCCGGGAAGTGACAGGCACCACCACCTCCGTGCAGGCGCCGCCTACCCCAGAGGCACCACCCCGCCTCTACTTCACCACATTACTCTCTCTCTTAAAATCCTTCACCGGTGCTCCGGGTACTTCGTGGTGGTGTCTGCATCTTGGTTCGTAGGATTCAGAGGCACCGACTAGGATGATTGGGTCGTCATAGGATGCTGGTTTGCCGTTGATGAGTCGTTGGGTACGGCTTGCAGGAGATCCACATACTGAGCATACTGCTTGAAGTTTTGTGACGGATTCAGCTAGTGACATTAAGGCAGGAACCACGCTGAAAGGTTCTCCTCTGAAGTCTTGGTCTAGTCCAGCTGCAAGGACGCGATAGCCTTGATCGGCTAATAGAGTTAAGACATCTACGATTTGTTCATCGAAGAATTGGATTTCATCGACTGCGATGACGTCTGTTTTTTCTGTTATATATTCAAAAATCTCAACTGACGCAGCGAGCGGCTTGCATATGATGGCTGTTCCGTTATGGGAAACAACACTTTCTTCGCTGTATCGATTGTCGATTACTGGTTTAAATACTTTCACTTCTTGTTTTGCAAATTGAGCTCGTCTTACGCGGCGAATGAGCTCCTCTGATTTACCTGAAAACATGCTTCCGCAAATGATTTCAAGCCATCCACTTTGCTTCATTACATACATTGAAACGGCCTCTCCCTTCATTGCCCGAGTTTACTCAGGCAACCGATTCCTGGTACAGTGATCATCTATTATGACATGTATTATACATGGTATCATCGTTCAAAAACCCTACCAATATATGTAGGATAACCAAATTTTAGTGTGAAAATCGAAAAATTAGGCGTGAAAAAACAGGCAAGAGCCAAAATGTCCTGCCTGTTTGGAAAAAGCCTTATTATTGTTGTTGTGACTTAAGGCCGTATTTTTTGTTGAATTTATCTACACGTCCACCTGCATCTGCAAATTTTTGACGTCCAGTGTAGAATGGATGGCACTCAGAACAAACCTCAACTTTGATCTCTTTGTTAGTAGATCCAGTTTCGAATTCGTTACCACATGCACATGACACCATAACCTTGTTAAAGTTTGGATGAATTGCTGTTTTCATTCTTTTCATCTCCTTCCGCCCTGAATCTTTCGAAACAGAGTTATATATCTAGGCTTTCGCTCGCCCGATTGACAAGCTGTTTCCTAGAAAAGCACATGATGAAATTATAACAAGTGCTTAAACTAAAATCAAGCTGAAGTTAAATATTACTATTTTCATTACTTATCTATTTCGAGCCTTTTTCATTTCCTCATCTAAATTACTGAAGAATTCCTCATTTGATTTTGACTGACGAAGCTTTCTTAAGAACTTTTCAACAAAATCAGGAGTGTCTGTCATAGATTTACGGATCGCCCATAGTTTTTCAAGGTGATCTTTAGGAATAAGAAGCTCTTCTTTTCTTGTCCCAGAACGACGAATGTCGATTGCCGGGAAGATACGTTTTTCTGCAAGAGAACGATCAAGATGAAGCTCCATGTTCCCAGTACCTTTAAATTCCTCGTAAATCACGTCATCCATACGAGAGCCTGTATCAACTAAAGCTGTTGCTAAAATGGTTAAGCTTCCACCTTCTTCGATATTACGAGCAGCACCGAAGAATCTTTTTGGACGGTGGAATGCTGCCGGGTCGATACCACCTGATAATGTACGTCCACTTGGCGGAATGACTAAGTTATAAGCACGAGCTAGACGTGTGATGCTGTCCATTAAGATGATTACGTCTTTTTTATGCTCAACTAAACGCATCGCTCTTTCAAGAACAAGCTCGGCCACTTTAATATGATTTTCTGGAACCTCATCAAATGTAGAGCTTACAACATCGCCGGCTACTGAACGTTCGATGTCAGTTACTTCCTCTGGTCTTTCATCGATTAACAGGACAATTAGCTCCGCTTCAGGGTTGTTTGTTGTGATGCTGTTGGCAATTTCCTTTAAAAGCATCGTTTTACCTGCTTTAGGTGGTGCCACAATTAAACCACGTTGCCCGAATCCAACTGGTGCAATAAGGTCCATAATTCTTGTAGATAGGTGATTAGGTTTTGTTTCAAGATATATTTGTCTATCTGGGTATAGAGGAGTTAGTGCTGGGAAGTGAACACGTTCCTTGGCTGTTTCAGGGTCTTCACCGTTTACAGCTTCTACATGAAGTAACCCGTAATAGCGTTCGTTTTCTTTAGGAGGTCGAACTTTACCTGAAACTTTGTCTCCATTACGTAAGTCAAAGCGTCTGATTTGGGATGCTGAGATATAAATATCCTCAGAGCTTGGTGAGTAATTAATCGGCCTTAAGAAACCAAATCCTTCAGACTGAATAATTTCCAAAACACCTTCCATAAACAGTAGATCTTCTTGCTCTGCATTTGCTTTTAAGATCGCAAAAATTAATTCTTTTTTCGTTAGCTTGCTATAGTAGGACACTTTATAGTGACGTGCAAGCTCGTATAATTCTTTCAATTTCATATGTTCCAATGAAGAAATTGAAACCTGATTCATAAAAACACCACTCTTTTTCAATTTTCAATACATCATACTTTCAAACGTTCATCATTCAAACTCATTTCATATGTGAGAACTTGTCTAATAGCAAATTAGGATGAAGATGATTTGCTCTATGTTGTAAAAGAAGAATAAACATATCACTTTAGGATAGAGAAGGAAATGAAGGTGAGCTTGAAGTAGATTTTGTAGTATTCATTCAATGCAGCACTCTTTATTTTTACCCTATTTCTTAGATTTAATCAATCATTTTTGGAATTTTCCATTAAAATAGAGCATTAACGAAGAAAGTTTTATTAGATTGACAAGGATAAAGGTTCCCCCTATCCTTGTCAAATATATTTTACAGCTTACGAATTTTGAAGTTGTTCGATTTCTTTTTCTGTTAATTTTTCACGCCAAATTGTTGCACCAAGGCCTGTTAGTTTTTCTTCTAACTGACTGTACCCACGATCGATATGCTCTAAACCTGTAATCTCAGTTACTCCATCTGCCATTAAGCCTGCGCAGACTAAGGCAGCCCCCGCGCGCAAGTCACTCGCTTTTACTTTTGCACCTTGAAGCTTCGTAGGACCAGAGACGATTGCTGATCTGCCTTCAACCTTAATGGTTGCACCCATTCTTCTTAGTTCATCAATATGCTTAAAGCGTGCAGAATAAATTGTATCTGTTACCATACTTGTTCCGGTTGCTCTTGTTAAAAAAGAAGTAAACGGCTGCTGCAAATCTGTTGGGAAGCCTGGATAGACAAGCGTCTTTATATCAACAGCTTTAAGTTCCTTTTGTCCACCAACGATTAAAATCTGGTCATTGCTTGTTTCGATATGCATTCCCATTTCTCTTAGCTTCGCAATTAAGGATTCAAGATGTAAAGGAATAACATTGTCGATCATAACCTCTTTCCCCATTGCTGCACCAATGATCATATATGTTCCGGCTTCAATGCGGTCAGGAATAATGGAATGACGGCAGCCATGGAGCTTTTCAACACCATCGATGCGGATTACATCTGTACCAGCACCTTTAATTTTCGCACCCATACTTGTTAGTAATGTCGCAACATCAATGATTTCCGGTTCTTTTGCTGCATTTTCAATGATGGTTCTGCCTTTAGCTAAAACAGCTGCTAGCATAATGTTAATAGTTGCACCAACACTAACAACATCAAGATAGATACGAGCTCCTTTTAGCTCATCAGCACGAAGATAAATTGCACCCTGTTCATTTGTAATTTGAGCACCTAGTGCCTCAAACCCCTTAATATGCTGATCAATCGGGCGTGGACCTAAGTGACAGCCGCCCGGAAGGCCGATTACAGCCTTTTTGAAGCGCCCAAGCATAGCTCCCATTAAATAATAAGAAGCTCTAAGCTTTTTCACTTTTCCATTTGGTAAAGGCATCGAAATCATTGCAGAAGGATCAACAACCATTTCGTTGTTTTTCAACTCTACCTTACCACCGATTTCTTCTAATAAATCACCTAATATATTCACATCTGAAATGTTTGGTAAACCCTCAATTGTAACAGGAGATTCAGCGAGAATCGTCGCTGGGATCAGTGCAACCGCACTATTTTTTGCTCCACTAATTGATACTGTACCTTTTAGTAAATCTCCACCGGCAACTTTTAATTTTTCCATGTTAGTCTCCCTTCTATGAAGTTGACTTTCCGGAAAGAACATTAAGGGTGAGCTAGGCTCTGTTTTAAGCATAGCTATGTATAAAATCACACGACCATCATGTTTTCCGAAGTAAAAACATCTAGTCAACATAATTAAAAAAATTAGCAACCATGTTAGACGACTATGACCATTTACAAGTGTTTATCTATTTTATTGCCTTATATTCCTTAGTCAATACATGACATTCTTACATATGTAAAACTTATTCGCCTGAAAAAAGAAGCGATCATTTTTTCAGATCCTCTTATTATTAAACCATCTATTGTGTTGGACAACAATGATTTACTGTAAAAGAATCTGTTTTTCTATGAGTTTTTGAGAGTTTAGTGAAAAATGATGATTTTTCATAGGAGAATCGAAAGGTTTTGTAGGTTACAATTTGCGGAAAAAGAATGAGATTCTCGAGATGACAAATGAAAACGGACTAGCTAAGGCAAGTCCGTTTTCTATTATTCTATCAATTATGGTCAGCTAGGTAAAGGTTTGGAAGGATTTCACCAATAATTGTTAGCGCTTTCTTAATTTTCGGAATATAACCGCCTTTTATCAAGGCGGTTTATCCCTAAAATAATATTACGCTTTATTAGAAGAACCAAATTCACGCATTTTGCCGATAACTGTTTCTTTAATTGCGTCACGAGCTGGTCCTAAATATTTACGTGGATCATATTCATCTGGCTTCGCAGCTAACACTTCACGAACTGTTTTTGCAGATGCAATTTGGTTTTCAGTGTTAACGTTGATTTTAGCTGTTCCGAAAGAAATAGCTTTTTGGATATCCTTAGTTGGGATTCCAGTACCACCGTGAAGTACTAATGGCATGTTTGTTAAGCCAGCGATTTCTTCCATTTCTTTGTAGCCTAAGTTAGGCTCACCTTTGTATGGTCCGTGAACAGAACCAAGTGCTGGTGCTAGGCAATCAATACCAGTGCGTTTAACAAGTTCTTCACACTCTTTTGGATCTGCATAGATTACGCCTTCTGCTACAACGTCATCTTCTTGCCCACCAACAGTTCCAAGCTCAGCTTCAACTGATACACCTTTTGAATGAGCATATTCTACAACTTTAGAAGTTGTTGCAATGTTCTCTTCAAATGGATCATGTGAAGCATCAATCATAACAGATGTGAAGCCTGCATCGATTGCTTCTTTACATTTGTCAAAGCTTGAACCGTGATCAAGGTGAATAGCTACTGGTACAGTGATGCTGTAGTCTTCGATAAGACCTTCAACCATTTTTACAACTGTTTTGAATCCACCGATGTAACGAGCAGCACCTTCAGATACACCAAGAATAACTGGTGAGCTTTCTTCTTGAGCTGCTTGCAGGATCGCTTGAGTGAACTCAAGGTTGTTGAGGTTGAATTGACCTACTGCATATCCTTCGTCTTTTGCTTTGTTAAGCATTTCTGTCATTGAAACTAAAGGCATGTGAAAAATCCTCCTATATAGACCTTATTTTTCTTATACAGAAAAGTATATCATACCTAGCATGACCAAATAATTTCCTTATATGTAACTTCGCATGATCACTTTTCACATCTTCTAGCATACCAATATATGAAGATTTCGGCAACAATTCGACATATATTAGGGTAATATAATATTACAGGGTGCTTGCAAGATAAAAATGTGTGCTTTGAAAAATAGTTGTTGATTTCCGCTCCAGACATTCGCTTTCCGCGGGCGGTCCGGGAGCCTCCTTGGCGTGCGCCTGCAGGGTCTCCCTTTGACACGCTTCTCCCGCAGGAGTCTCTCATGTCTTCCGCTCCAATCAACAATGTGCTAAAAACTAACTCATCACTTTAACATTGGATAATTAATTCGCCTTAAGTGGTAAATACTTTTTTACTGCTTCACGAATTTCATCGATGTCAAATGGTTTTGCGAAGTGTGTTAGTGCGCCTAGGTCTTTTGCTTCTTGGATCATATCAAGTTCGCCGTAAGCTGTCATGATGATCACACGGATGTCTTGGTCGATTACTTTCATTCTTTTTAAAATTTCGATTCCATCCATTCCCGGGATTTTCATATCAAGTAATACAAGGTCAGGAGAGTGGTTTTCTACGATTTCAAGTGCTTGGAAGCCATTTGCGGCTTGAAATGTTTGATATCCTTCTTTTTGAAACACTTCATTTAGTAAAATGCGAATTCCGTATTGATCATCAACAATTAAGATTTTTTCTTTTAACATGTCTACACCTCTTGAGTTATTTTTGTTTTTTGTGACATATATCGAACTTTTCATTAAAAAATTTGCATTTATTTTCACGCTAACCTAAAGCGCTTTAAGCATAAATAAACGATCACCTAAGTAATTCGTTTCCCCCTTGATATTTCCTTCATTTTTTCATTTTCTTTTCTCGACAAATTCTGCTTGGGTTAAGTTTATCATAATAAGGTTTGTTATGGTAAACTTGTTGGGTAGTGCCTGTCACTTCCCGAATTTTGTCGCAGAAACTTCGGGTGGTGACAGGCACGCCCCGAAGTTTGTCACATTAGGAGGTTCGATACTATGATGAAGATTTTCTCCACACAGTTAACGGGTCATTTTAACCGGATAGTAGAGCAAGAGGAGCTGAGTATTGAGGATAGTGCGCGCTTGCTTGCCCAGGCTTTAGTTGGTGAAGGGAAGATTTATATATATGGTTTTCAAGAGTTACATGGCATTGTGTTAGAGGCGGTTCATAGCAGTGAGCCTCTTATCCGTTCAGAAGCGTTGTTGAATCAAAAAGGTGAAATGAAGGAACTAACCCCTGCCGACCGCGTTCTACTTTTTACATATCGATCAACAGATGAAGAAGCGATCAAGCTTGCTCAAGAATTGTCCTCTAAAGGTATTCAAACAGTTGGCGTTTCTGCCGTGATGAAAGGTGAAGAAACAGGGCTCAACAAAATTACAGACCTACATATTGATTCAAAGCTAAGGCAGCCGCTCATTCCTGGTGAAGATGGTGAAAGATACGGCTTTCCTGCGTTAATGACATCATTATATGTGTACTACAACCTAACTTTTATCCTAAAAGAAATTTTAGATGAATTTGAGGATGATGAGCTTTAATTCCCAACAAAAAAGAATGAACCCTCTATAGCGAGTTCATTCTTTTTTATCATCGTATCCTAATTTAGCTGAAATATGTTCAGCCACCTCTTTTACTTTATCAATAATAACCGGAATTGTTTCTGCTTGGAAACGAACATTCGGACCTGCCACACTTATACCTGCAACCACTTCTCTTTTATGATTAAAAATGGGCGCAGCGATTGATGTGGTATAGTCTTCTAGCTCCGAGTTACTAATTGTATAGCCATTCCTCTTTGTTTCCTTTAATACTTTACGGAGCTTTTCTTGGTCAGTAATCGTTCCTGAACCAATTGCCCTTAGCTCAACATCTTGTAAATATTGCTCTAGTTCATCTTCAGGTAAAAAAGCAAGAAGAACTCTTGAGCATGCTCCAGCATAAAGAGGAGACTTTCTGCCAATTGCAGTATACAGCCTAACTGGTTGGGTTGTATCCACCTTTTCAACATACATTGCTTCATGTTGATCTCGAATCGTCAGGTTTACGGCCTCTCCCATTTCATCTCGAAGTGATTTCATATAAGGTAATGCAATTTGGCGGATGTCTAGCCTGTCCGCTACCAATTGACCGTATTGTAAAAATAATAAGCCAAGGGAATATTTCCCGTCTTCATCTTTATCAAGAAACCCCATATCCTCGAGTGATCCGAGCATACGATGCACAGATGTTTTTGGCATGCCGGAAACTTTGATCATTTCATTAAAAGATAGTTTAGGATACGTTAAAAAAAGGTTAAGGAGGTCCATCGATTTAATCACGGTTTTATTCTTATTTTGCAAAAATTCTCCCCCTTAGTCGATACAATCTAACAAAAAATCGTCTTTCATTCATTATATATTTTTTCTTGTTTTTTACAAGATTTGTATAAGACCAGGAGATCCGCAGAGAATCTATTCTTTTATCGAAATATGATAGGTTTCTAGAAACTTCGTATTAAACTCACCCGAAACAAACGCGTCATGCTCTAGTAGTTCAAGGTGAAATGGAATCGTTGTTTTAATCCCAGTAATGATAAATTCATCCAGAGCTCTTTTCATTCTTTGCAAGGCATCTTCACGATCTTTACCCCACACAATTAATTTGGCGACCATTGAATCATAAAAAGGAGAAACAGTGTATCCCGGATAAACAGCACTATCTACCCTAACGCCAAAGCCACCTGGTGGAAGATATCCTTCTACAAGGCCAGGAGATGGCATAAAGTTTTTGGCAGGATTTTCAGCATTGATCCTACATTCAATGGCCCAGCCGTTAATTTTAACTTCTTCTTGTTTAAAAGATAGTTCATACCCAGCAGCTACTGCTATTTGCTCTTTAATAAGATCAATTCCTGTGACAAGCTCTGTTACAGGATGCTCGACTTGGATACGCGTGTTCATTTCCATAAAATAAAAATGACCATGCTTATCTAGTAAAAACTCTACCGTTCCTGCGCCATGGTATTTTACAGATTGAGCTGCCTTTACAGCCGCTTCACCCATTTTGTTACGTAGCACTTCATCTAGAGCTGGTGACGGAGCCTCTTCAATCAGTTTTTGGTGGCGGCGTTGAATGGAGCAATCTCTTTCACCAAGATGAACAACGTTTCCGAATCGGTCGGCGATGATTTGAATCTCAATATGACGTGGTTCTTCTAAATATTTTTCTAAATAAACACCCGGATTTCCGAAGGCTGTTTCTGCTTCTTGCTGTGCTTGACGGATTGCTTTTTTCAATTCTTCTGGACCGTACGCGACTCTCATTCCTTTACCGCCACCGCCTGCTGTTGCTTTTACGATCACTGGATAACCAATTTCAGTCGCAACAAGCAACGCCTGTGCTTCATCTTTGATCAACCCATCTGTTCCTGGTACAGTCGGTACTCCTGCTTTGCCCATTGTTTCCCGGGCTATGTCTTTTGTACCCATTTTTTGAATGGCCTCTGAGTCAGGGCCAATAAATGTGATACGGCATTTTTCGCATGCTTCAGCAAAATCAGCATTTTCAGCAAGAAAGCCATACCCTGGATGAATCGCGTCAGCCCCTGTCATCGTTGCCGCACTTAGAATATTTGGGATATGTAAATAACTTTCCTTTGAAGCTGTTTTTCCAATACAATACGCTTCATCAGCTAACTTTACGTGAAGCGCTTCTCGATCGGCCTCAGAAAAAACAGCTACTGTTTTAATTTTTAATTCTTTACATGCTCTTATTATTCGAACAGCAATTTCTCCGCGGTTAGCGATTAACACTTTCTTAAACATAAGATGTTCCCCCTTAAAAAAGTTAAGATTTTCTAATGGCAAACAAAGGCTGGCCAAATTCAATAAGCTGACCTTCTTCTACTAAAATCTCAACAATTTCCCCATTAACCTCAGCTTCAATCTCATTGAATAGTTTCATAGCTTCTACTATACAAATAACGGTGTCCTTCTGAACCTTTGAGCCTACTTGCACAAAAGGATCAGCATCTGGATTTGAACGAGAGTAGAATGTGCCAACCATCGGAGACAGCACGTTATGAAGATCTTCCTTCACCTCTTCTACCTTTTCCTTTTTCTCAACGAAAGGCGCCTCCGCTACAGCCGGTGCTGCTGGTGAAGGTGAACTGGATACTGTCTCGATAACAGGTTTTACTTCAGTTTCAGAGATTTTTTCAATCACAACCTTTGTTCCCTCGTGCTCTACCTTAAACTTTTGAATGGATGAAGAATCAATTGCTTTAATCATTTCTTTAATATCATTAATATTAAACATGAGTTGTCGCTCCTTTTATTGCTTTAATTTATAGGTAATACTCACCGCTAGTTGCTTTAAGTTTTTTTCTTTTTCCAGATACAGTCTTTCTGCATCCTCTAATGTTATTTCAGTAAAAGAAATGGATTGACCAGGCATAACCTGCGCTACAACTGGTAGGTCAACAGTTGCAACTTGACCAATTTTCGGATATCCCCCTGTTGTTTGACGGTCAGCAAGCAGGATAATTGGATTTCCATCGGGAGGGATTTGAATGGTTCCATGAGCAACAGCTTCTGAAAGCATTTCCAATTTTTCTTCTAATTCAATAGCAGGTCCTGATAATCGGTAACCCATTCGATCAGATTGTGGTGAAACTCTAAAGGATTGGATGAAAAACTGCTCTTTGCTATGTGATGTAAATTTTTCGTACTGTGCTCCTGGTAAAACACGAATATTCGGATTTTTTATAAGAGGTAAAAACTCGTTCCAACGAACAGACCAATTAGCAGGTTGAAACGGTCTTTTATTTTGCTTGTTTTTGAGTTTTTCAATCTGCGAGAAAGCTCCTTCAGACATCGAATTTACTTCTAAAATATCCCCCTCTTGAATCGCTCTTCCTTGATACCCGCCTATTTCCGCTCTTAAATATGTGCTTTTGCTCTTCATTATTTCGTTAACCGCAAAGCCACCAGCTACTGCCAAATAAGCCCTGCAGCCAGATTTTTGTAATCCGAATTGAAGTTTACTTCCTTTTTTCACGAAAACTGGACGCCATAATGGCACAGAAGCCCCTTCAATTGTTGGAGATAAATCGCCTCCTGTGATCGCAATGAGCATATCTTTTTCAAATAGCAACGTTGGTCCCATTAGAGTGATTTCTAACGCAGCTTCTCCTTCTGAATTGCCAACTAATAAATTTGCAATTCTTAAAGAATAGGAGTCCATCGCACCACTAACAATGACTCCGTATTTTTGGTATCCATATCTTCCTAAATCCTGAATTGTTGTAAGCAGCCCTGAACGTAGAGTGGTTATAGTCATTTACTTTCCTCCTTCCATTCCAAAAAGTCTTTGTAGGAAATAGGATAGAACTTCACTACATCTCCAGCCTGGAGTAGACTTGGGGGTTCTTTTTCTGATAAAAAAAGACGAAGAGGAGTTTGACCAATCAGCTGCCAGCCGCCCGGAGTGGAAATTGGGTAAACACCGGTTTGTTTTCCCGCAATACCAACAGAACCAGCCGGGATACTAGTTCTTGGTGTAGAACGTCGCGGTGTTGCAATTTTCTCTGACATTCCCCCTAAAAACGGAAAACCAGGGGCAAACCCGAGCATATAAACAAGATATTCTCCACCTGAATGCAGGCTGATCACTTCATCTGTTGTTAAGTTGTTTTGTTTCGCTACAAACTCCAGGTCCGGACCGCATTCACCACCATAACAAACGGGAATTTCAACAATCCGGTGTGCTTCTGCTTCTTCACCTTTTAGGTTTGCTAAAAGATCCTCAATGATGGAACGGACAATTTTGTATGGAGAGAAAATTTGCCCTGCTTTATAAGCATGACTTTTTTCTACTAAAAGTGGATCATAAAAAACGGTCACACCCGTATAAGATGGGATACATTCAATAAACCCATTAAAGCTGTTTTGTGTTAGGTAATTGGACAGCATCTGTACCTTACGATGTGTACGATATTCGATTTCAGAGCCAAACCGAATCACAATCGCAGCATCTCCAACAGGTTCTATCATTATGTTTGCTTCAAATCTATTAGTCTTTGTCAATCCTCTCACATCCTCTTGGCATCTTTTAATAAGAAGATTTCCTTTTGGGGATTTTCCTTAATGACTATTGGAAATCATTATAGTAAACAATTTGAGAAAGAAATTTACTTCCTTTTATTTTATCATAAGCTTCTTTTGCCTCTTTTTCGTTATTAAACTCAAACATTTTCGGATGATTTTGCTCTGAATAAACAGTGATGATCCACATTAGAAAGCCTCCTATGCTATTTTCATTAAAATCTATTTTTCTTGTTCCATTAAACGGAATATTAATTCCTAATATCGGACTTAGAGGCTATTATAATTTTAGTTTCTTTAAAAAACAACTGAAAATAACCAAAAAACTTGTATTTAATTTTCCCTGTTAGATTCAATGACAAAATAGTTAAAAAATTTATAGAGATACATTATCATCATTTCATGTTACAATAATTGAAACTGCAGTTCCTAAATTCGGGAACAAAATCAAATTCACTAGTTTGTATACTTATTCATTTAAAAGGGGGAATCTTACTTGTATCAAATTGATTTGAATTGTGATTTGGGGGAAAGTTTTGGTGCTTATAAGATTGGGATGGATGAAGAGGTTCTTCAATTTATTACATCAGCAAATGTTGCATGTGGATTTCATGCTGGAGATCCATCGGTGATGCGAAAAACCGTGCAACTGGCTCTTAAGAATAACGTAAAAATTGGAGCACACCCTGGTTTACCTGATTTAGCAGGCTTTGGTCGACGCAACATGAACATTTCACCTCAAGAAGCCTATGACCTCGTTGTTTACCAAATAGGAGCTCTTTCCGGCTTTTTAAAAGCAGAAGGAGAAAAAATGCAGCATGTGAAACCACATGGTGCTTTGTATAATATGGCGGCAAAAAACAGAGAATTATCTGAAGCGATTGCAGAGGCTGTTTATAAGGTAGATCCACAGCTGATTCTTTTCGGTCTTGCCGGAAGTGAGTTAGTAAAAGCCGGTGAAAAAATCGGACTTAAAACAGCAAATGAAGTCTTCTCTGATCGAACGTATCAGCAAGACGGGTCATTAACACCACGAACTCAACCTGATGCACTTATACATAGCTACGAGGATTCTGTTTCACAGGTTATTCGAATGATCAAGGAAGGAAAAGTTCGTTCAACGCAAGGTGTTGATGTATCTGTTTTAGCTCAAACGGTTTGTATTCATGGAGATGGTCCTGAGGCTCTTGTATTCGCTAAGCAGCTAAGAGAGTCGATGCAATCTGAAGGTATACAAGTCAACGCATTTAGTTGAGTTAAATTTAAAAAGATTTCTATTAAATCAAAAAACGAATATTCTTCCTCCGTCATCACTCAGTGTTAAACAATACGAAGAAATGAGATGTAAGAAGGTTTTTATACGTTTTTTGGTAACAAACTATAAATTATGAGTTGATTCAGTTAGGAGGAAAATAGATGGAGCCACTTAATGTTTCACCAAAAAAGGATGATAAAAGCAAATCATCTTTACCAAAAATGAATTGGTCGCTATTAATGGGTGCTGCCTTTTTAATGGCAACCTCAGCAATTGGACCTGGTTTCTTAACACAAACAACTGTGTTTACTCAAACCTTAGCAGCAAGTTTTGGTTTTGTTATTTTAGTTTCTATTATTTTAGACATTTTCGCTCAAACAAATATATGGCGAATCATTGCTGTTTCTGAAAAAAGAGGACAAGATATTGCCAATATGGTTTTTCCCGGACTCGGGTATATCCTTTCTTTCTTGATTGTCCTTGGGGGTCTTGCCTTTAATATTGGGAATATTGCTGGTGCCGGTCTTGGTCTAAACGCGATAACTGGTGTATCACCAGAGGTTGGTGCCGTGATTGGGGCAATAATTGCAATCTTTATCTTCGTTGTGAAGGAAGCAGGGAAAGCAATGGATCGGTTCACACAAATAGCTGGATTTGTCATGATCGGGTTAATGATCTACGTTGCGATTACAACAGCCCCTCCAGTTGGTGAAGCGATTATCCGATCGGTAGCGCCAGCCCAAATTGATGTTTTGGCGATTGTAACATTAGTTGGTGGTACAGTTGGTGGCTATATTACCTTTGCTGGTGGACATCGTCTTTTAGAAGCAGGTATAAAAGGGAAAGCCGCAATCCCAGAAGTAACAAGAAGCTCTGTTGTCGGGATATTATTTACATCTGTTATGCGTATTGCCCTTTTCCTAGCTGTGCTAGGAGTTGTTTCAAAAGGGTTAAGTTCACAAATTGATCCAACGAACCCGCCTGCATCTGTGTTTCAGCTTGCAGCTGGAGATATTGGGTATAAAATTTTTGGGATTATTATGTTTTCTGCTGCTATTACTTCAGTAGTTGGTGCAGCGTATACGTCTGTTTCGTTTATTCGTACATTCAGTGATAAATTAGAGAGAAATAATAAGGTCATTACAATTGGTTTTATTGTGGTTTCAACTCTTGCTTTTGTGTTGATTGGAAAGCCTGTTAAAGTGTTAGTTTTGGTTGGTGCTTTAAATGGTTTGATTTTGCCGTTAGCGCTTGGAACCTTACTTGTTGCGGCTTATAAGAAGAGTATTGTTGGGGATTATAAGCATCCGTTATGGTTAACGATTTCAGGTGCGCTTGTGGTGATTGTGATGGCGTTGATGGGTGGTTATACGATTATTAAGTCGCTTCCTCAGTTGTTTTGATTTGCTATTTATACATTAATGTTTGCTTGTGAGAAAAGCGTAGAAATGAGTTCGTTCCATTGCACTGCAGACACTTGCTTTCCGCGGGGCGTGCGCTGAGCCTCCTGATATGAACGAAACTGTCAATGCCCCCACTCAAAATAAGTAATATGCATATTTTTTGGCAACTTTAAGAAGAGAAGCTATTTTCGGCTTCTTTACTATGTTGTTCTATTAGCCTTTTTGGCTAGAGTATCTCCTTCTTTAGCTTACTAACCCAATCTCATCTCCTAGAATGGCTGTCAAGTGCTCTCCTTGACTGCTATTTTAGGAGATGAGAAGCTACTTAAAGCTAAAGAGGGAAGGCTTAATATTGTGACCTCCTTAATAACTACTTATTTGATAGATAATTAAGAACACGGCACGAAGGCAAAAATCTCTACTGCGGTTAGCATCCTGATATTCGTGGGTTTTCACATTTTATCTTTCCGTATAAAGGACTTATCCACTAACTCGCCGCGTGCGTTTATCTAATTTAAGACTAGCACAGAGGAGGCACGTGGATTTTCCTTTCCGGTATTTCTCTTTGCCTTCGAGCCCTATTCTCATCTATCTATTTTTAATACACTTTAAACTGCTTACCTGCATTCAACAACTAACTAATAAATCAAACTTTTGAAGGCTCATCTACTTCCTGTGCAATAGCCCAAATAAAGCCAGCCAATTCTCTCGCAACTGCAGTAATTGCTTTGCCATTTTCTTTTCCTCTAGATAATAATCTGAAATATTTCTTGTGAAGCCTATTTTGTGCTTTCCAAGATATCGCCTGAACTGTTGGGGATTGACCGTCTTGCCGCCTTTTTAATTCTCCTTTTACTGCGGGCTGATATCGATAACTCCAGGCAGCCTCAACTAATAAACGTCGAACATGTCGGTTTCCTGTTTTTGTTGTTTCCCCCTGTCTTCTTTTTTCACCACTAGAGTGTTCACTCGGAATTAAGCCAATATAGGACATGAATTTTTTAGGTGTTGGGAAACGCTTAAAGGAACCAATTTCGGCCGCAAGACTTGTAGAGGTAATAAGGGCCACACCTCTTAATGATTGTAGGGCTTGAATAATTGGTGCATGAACACCTTCATTTGCTTGTACTCTAATTTCCTCTTCGAATCTTCGGATCCGTTGTTCCAACTCTTTTATTTGGTGATAATATTCCTGAAACACAACTCGTAAAGAAGAACTTTCAAATTTTAATGTATCTAACCAATCACGATACCTTTTAGTCCACTTATTTACTCCTTTTGGCTGTTTAATATCATTGCGCAATAAAAACTTAGTTAACCGATGCTTAGCCCTTAACTCATCTTCTTTTGCGTCTTCTCGTGCTCTAACTAAATCTCGGAGAGCTTCATCTTCTTTTGTAGGAACATAGATAGAAGTTAATTCACCTGAACGATATAAACGAGCAAGGCGAATAGAATCTCGTCGATCTGTTTTTATACGCTCACCAGCTTTTTGTGGAATCAATGATGGAGCTATTACTTCACAATGAACACCCATTGTAGTTAATAATCTATATAATGAGTATCCAGTTGGCCCAGCTTCATAACACATTCGAAGAGTGTGTACTTCTCCAAGTTTCTTCACTAATTTCCTAATAGCTTCTGTTGTATGAGGAATCATTCCGTAGTATCTAGGTTCTTCACGACCCTCTTCAGCAATAGCGACAGCAATTTTTTCTTTTGATACGTCTAAACCCACATATTTTATGGTATCCTTCATAATAACTAGCTCCTTCCGTAATGTAGCTCTGATTTGGTTTGTTTTTTCACAATAAACATTCTTACCAAATTAACCTACGAATTTACGAGTAAGGAGCTAGTTTCGTTCATGATAACTCGGCTTTCAGCCTGCGGGGTCTCACCTGTCCCGCTGCTCCCGCAGGAGTCAAGTTTCTTCCGCTCCATTACACTATTGTTCTTTTTAATTTATCTAAAAGCAAAATCAAAACCTAAACAAAAAGCTTGTAGAGAAATCACATCTCTACAAGCTTTTTAATTTATTATTCTTGTTCTAATTTAGCTCTTCTTCTTATATAAAAGTAAGCTCCAGCACCAGCAAGTAACACAATTGCTCCAATTAATAGCGTATTAAATGAGTTTGTAGCTGTTTTTGGTAGCTTTTCGCCATTTTTGTTTTTATCTTTTTCTTTCGCTTTTTCTTTATCTTTTACAGGTGTTGCTACTGGGTCTTTGCTTGATTCGTCACCGTCAGCAGGGTCGGTTGGTGTTTGTCCGTCGTTTTCACCAGTGCCTGGTTGAGCTGGTGTTTCTTCGTCTCCGTCACCTGTACCAGGTGCAGAGGCTTTATCGAATCTTACATTATCAACAAACATTCTTCCTGCAAAGTCACTGTTATCATCCGCAAAAATGAGTAGCATGTTACGTAATGCTGTATCTGGCTTTACGTTTTCAAGATTTGTAACATCAATTTTCGCTTCATAATGATAAAGGCCATCTGCTGTTTTTTCTGCAGAATCTAATGCTGTTAAATCAATATCAAATGTTTCAGAAGATTGTTGCCAGAAACCTAGTGATTCTGGTTGGAAAACTAAGTTAATGGAAATTCCACCTTCTGTTGCACGTGTTGGGTCAAGGTATAAATCAAATGCAACATATTCATTGTCACCGCGTTTTAAATCTTCTGACCAGAAGTCTAGACGTGGAGCTGATGCCCAGTTGTCAGTTGGTTTCACTTCAGGATAAGCAAATTCCCATGACAATGCTTTAGAACCGTTTGCTTCTTCAATTGTTAATGCTGTTTTAACTCCTGAGTCGCCACTCCATTTCCAGCCTTGACGAGTATCATCCTCAAAAGTAGATGGAAGTGTTGCTGTTCCTTCTGGATCATTAATGACTTCAATCTCAACTTCTTTTCCAGTTACAGTTACATTATCTAAAGAAACAACATCTGTATTTTCAGCTCCAACAAATAATATGATATTTTCTAAATTATTATTGTCTGGGCTTTCTGCAATTGTTGCTAATGATGGAGCATCTTCTTTTGAAATGGTTAATACTGCTTTGTATTGATTTCCGAATGGTACAAAATCCTCCGCTTTTACTTGGATGGCACGTGTCGGATTAGCCCATCCTGCTGAAGGTCCTTGTGGAATGGCTGCAACAGAAACAGTTGTTGGCTTGTCCACAATCACATCCATTGATAGTTCTTGCGCACCTAAAACATCTACCGACTCACCCCAGTTATCAGCAGATAGGCGTACATTTGCCCAATAGTTGTCTGCCGAAACATCACTGCTTGCATTTAATCCTGAAATTTGTAGAGCTCCATTAACACTCTTTAACGTTACATCTTTTACTGGACTATCACTATTTACGCCAAAGCCTTGTGTAGAATCTGTAAAGTCAAAAAGTACTTTCGAATATTTCGTACGATCGATCGGCTCATAAGAAACTCCTTTAATACGAGCACGAACATATTCACCTGATAAGCTTAATTCTTTCGGCGCCCACACTTGATCAGCACCTGGATCTAAATCAGTTGCCTCTGTTTTCCCCAATTGAAACGGAGTAAACGCTGCAGATGTTTCATTTTTATTAGTTAGAGACCAGTTAGCCCAGCTAATATTATTTTCATTTAAGAAGTTGATCCATTGATTTGCTTCTTCCAAATATGGACCGTTGTTTCCATTTGCTTCACTTGTGCCCCATTCTGTTGCAAAAACAGCTTGTCCTTTTTCTAGCGCATATCTAGCATTACTCATGACATTTTCGCGATTTGAGCTGTCTGATGCTGCTGGATGTGAACCAGTATAAAAGTGAACAGTATACATTGTATTTGCATCATCAATTGGATTATCAGCAGCTAAATCAGCACGTTGGCTCCAGTTTGGGCTACCAACTATCACAATGTTTTGATTTCCACTATCACGTAGCATTTTAATAATCGGCTCAGCATATGATTTTACTTTTGCCCAGCCTTCTGCATCATTTGTTAATCCTGGTCCATCATTACTATTACTGCTTGGTTCATTTGCTAATTCATAGATAATGTGAGGATCGTTCGGATATAGACTTGAAATTTCTTTAAAGAAATTCATTGCCCCTTTATAAACATCTGCATTTGGGTCTCCCGGAGCATGGACATGCCAGTCGACAATCACATACATATCGTTTGCTTTTGCTAATTCAATTCCATCAATAACTCGTTGCTTCATCAGTTTTGGATCTGTTGCATATCCACCTTCACCAACATACATCGCAAGACGAATAAGGTTTGAACCCCAGTCATTTGAAAGAGCCGAAAACGCATTTTCATTTAAAATTCCTGGGAACCATTGTAAACCATGAGTACTCATCCCACGGAGTTGGATTGGTTGGCCATTTTTATCAACCAATGTTTTTTGACCATTAACCACCTTAAGGCTTAATGCCCCACCTTGAGACGGTTTTTTCCCTGGTCCAACAAGCAAGTTGTTGTAATCAGCTTCTGCTGCTGAAGCAAAATTAGGTAGTAATGATGTTAATAACCCAAGAACCATTATTAGTGCCATAAACCTTTTTAAAAATCTGTGCTTCAAAATAAATCCCCCTTGTTTGATGTGAATCTTATATAGAAACCGGTTTCCTAAAAGAGAACAAAAGATGTTAGGAAACCGTTTTCTTTCTCACTTAAAAAAATATACACCCTTTGAAAACGTTAACAACAAATCTAGTATACTATGGTTATCTGCTAATGAAAAGCAGTACAGTAAAATAATTCTAATTTTTCACTCATTTTATACACTAAACTTCTTTACTAGCTCCTGAAGTGCCAATGCTTTTTGACTTAACTCTTCAGATGATGCAGTAACATTTGCCATAATTGTGTTTTGCTGTTCAACTGATGCAGCCACTTCTTCTGTATTTCCTGCTGAAAACACAGATATGTTCGAAATCTCCTCTATTAAATGAACCATGCTTTGTGTGCTAGCATTTACTTGCTCCACTATAGCTGATACTTCCTGTGATTGTGATGCAACCTCAGCTACCATATCTACAATATTCCCAAAAGAATCTCCGGTTTTATTGACCATCACGATTCCTTCATCAACAGCGTTGATTCCACCTGTCATTGACTCTAGCGCATGAGCAACTTCTGCTTGCATTTCAAAGATCACTTTTTTAATTTCCTCAGCCGCTTGTCCAGATTGCTCCGCAAGCTTTCTGACCTCATCAGCTACAACAGCAAATCCTTTTCCATGCTCACCGGCTCTTGCTGCTTCAATAGCTGCATTTAGAGCTAATAAATTAGTTTGATCTGCAACACTCGTTATTAAAGAAAGAATTTGACCAATTTGGTTTGATTTGTTACTTAACGAATTCATGGCAGAAGAGGTATGTTGAACCTTATGCTGCACTTCATTCATTTGAACAACAGTTTGCGAAACAATTCCCTGTCCAGTTGTTGCCTTTTCATTTGTTGCTAATGTGAGATCGGAAACAGCTTGAATAGAATGTGCAGCCTGTGTCATTCCTTTTGAAATTTCTTGAATCACACGGTTTGCCTCAGAAGCACGTGTTACCTGATTCTCCGCACCGCCAGCTACCTCTTTTATAGCAGCAGAGATTGAATTGTTTCCTTGTTGTGTTTGTTCAGCACTAACTGTGAGCTCTTCAGATGTTGCTGCCACTCTCTCAGAGTTTTTCATTACTTCTACGATTAATTTCTTCAGATTGTCTGTCATTGTGTTAAAATCTGTTGCTAGTTTACCAATTTCATCTCTATTTTTAATCGAAATAGGCTCTAACATTAAATTTCCTTGAGCTACCTGCTTCACACTTCTTGACATCTCTATCAACGGACGAGAAATGCTTCTTGAAAGAAGAAGTCCCATAATAATGGAGATAACTAATACAACGACAATCAAAATAGCTGTAATAGATAAAACGATTGTTGTTATAGTATGTCTATCTTCTGCTGCTTTCTTTGCCTTTGATTGATTTAACTCAACAAGCTTCGTTAGATAACCTTCAACCGTTTCAATTTGTTGTCGGGATTGTTTGATCATTTGACTTGCTTCGTCATCTTGATTAGCTCTTGATAGAGCAAGAATTTCTTCATGAACAACAAGGTATTTATCCCATTCTGCTTGGAATCCTGAATAAATAGTTTCTTCCTCTTTAGTTGAGATAGTATTCTCAAACTGTTCGAACAGCTCATCTAATCTACTAAAAATCGTGTCAAACCGTCCATCAAAGTGGTTCATTTCCCCAATTGTTTCCGCACTAGCATAAAACAATTGAAACGCAGCCACCTGCTCGACGAGATACCTCATTTCACCGAGTCTTTCTACTGATGGAAGCCACACATCCTCTACTTCACTGGATTTTTTGTTCATTGTGTTTAATCCAGTAAGAGTAGAAACACTAAGAGCTGCAATTAAGATAAAAATGATAGCAAATACAGTAAAAATTTTTCGTCCAACAGTAAGCTTTAAGGGTAATTTCACAACAGTTCTTCGATGATTACTAGTACTACTCTTCTTCTTTCTGAATTTATGTAAGAGCTTCTGCATAAAGATCCCCCATCCCGCAGCCATATAATATTGTCTATTTATCTATTTTTCTTTACCCCTTAATGATAAAAATCCCCTTCCTTAACCGAAATCGGTTTCCGAAAGGGGCGTCTTTCTTAATAAAACATGTCAAAGAAACCATTTTTAATTGTTTGCTTATACCAATAGTAACTATCTTTCTTTGTTCTTTCTAATGTGTTGAAATCAACATGAATGATTCCAAAGCGCTTATCATAGCCTTCTGCCCATTCAAAGTTATCAAGCAGTGACCACGTAAGATAGCCTTTAATATTTACACCACTGTCAATTGCTCGTTTTAATGATGTTAAATGTTGTTTTAAATAGTCAATACGTCTTTGGTCTTTCACTCTGCCGTTTTCAACTCCATCATTGTAGCAGGCACCATTTTCAGTAATATAAATTGGTACTGACCCGTATTGCTCATTTATTTTTGTTAACACCTTATAAAATCCTTCAGGGTAGATATTCCAATCAAAATCAGTTTTTTCATAGCCAATATCTACTTTTTCAGTATCTAGTAAACCATCATTTTCTTTGTATCTAGTCACACTGCCTGTGTAGTAGTTGATTCCAACAAAATCAATTTCTTGGTTAATGATGTTCATGTCGCCTTCTTGAATTGGCACTGTTACACCTTTTTTCTCAAACCACTCTACCATAAATTGTGGATAGCTACCTTTGAATACAGGATCAAAGAACCACTCAACAAACCAGCCTGTTGCTCTGTTACAAGCATCGATATCTTCTTGTTTGTTGCTAAACGGCTCATTCCATTCTGTATTAGGTGCATAACCAATCTCACCTTCGTATCCTCCGTCTCTTAGGCGGGATACTGCTTTACCATGTGCAAGTAGTAAATGATGTGAAATCGTTGTTGCTAATTGTAAATTTTGGAATCCAGGTGCATGAAGTCCGATAAAGTTTGATAGAAATGATACACACCATGGTTCATTGATTGTAATCCATTTTTTTATTTTTCCGTTAAACTCTTTAAACATAAGCTCTGCATAATCAGCAAATGCATCTACTGTTTCACGGTTTTCCCAGCCACCTTTATCTTGAAGAGCTTGTGGCAGATCCCAGTGATATAGCGTACACATTGGCTCAATTCCATTTGCTAGCAGTGCATCTACAAAATCATGATAATATTGAAGACCTTTTTCATTGATTTCACCAGTTCCATTAGGAAAAATACGTGGCCATGATACAGAAAAACGATAAATATCAATTCCAAGTTCTTTCATTAATGCAATATCTTCTTCATAGCGGTGATAGCTGTCACACGCTACATCTCCGTTATCGCCATTTAATACTTTACCAGGTGTTTTGGCAAAGGTATCCCAAATGGAAAGACCTCTTCCATCTTCAGTTGCTGCTCCTTCGATTTGGTATGCTGCTGTTGCAGCTCCCCATCTCATCTCTTTTGGAAATTGTATAATTGCCATTGTTGTACCTCCACCAAATTCTTTTGTTATGATTCTCTTACTACTAAATTAGAATCGATAAAAACAGGCTTTAATTCTGATTTTCCATTGATGATGTCATTTAGCATATACGCAGCTAGCTTCCCAAGCTGTTCTTTATCCTGCCTTACAGTCGATAGCTTTGGACTGCTATGTCGACATGCATCAATATCATCACAGCCAATCACAGATATATCTTCAGGAACCCTTAGTCCCTTATCTCTAATCGCATCAATTGCACCAAAAGCCATCATATCCGATACTGCAAAAACAGCTCGCGGATAAGCTTTTGTTTCTAATATTTTATTCATGGCTTGATATCCACTTTCTTCATGGAAATCCCCATATTGAAACCACTCTTGATGAATCTCAAGGCCAAGCTGATCCATTGTTTCTCTTACACCTTTTTCGCGAAACATCGTGATCGCAGAATCTTCTTGACCACCAATAAACCCAATGTCTCTAGTTCCTTGCAAATAAAAGTGTTGAATCACTTTTCTTGATAAATTTACATTATCACTCATCACAAAGCTTGCTTTTGGTCCGCTAAGCTCAAGGTCAATTCCCATACAAGGAATTTCCTCGCGCACAAGCTCATAGATCGCATCCTCTACTTCTTCACCAGCAATGATGACACAGCCATCTACATGAAAATGGCGACATCTTGCTAAATAACTACCATTATCTTTGTAGAATTGTTCGTTTGAGAACATGATAATGTCATAGCCTAGCGAACCAATTGTTTTTTTAAACGAAGTAACAACCTCATTAAAGAAAGGATGTGTAAAATCAACATTTACTTTACCGGCATAAATTAACCCAATTAAATTCGATTTTTTGGTGGCAAGTGCTTTAGCAGAAAAGGTAGGCTGATATCCTGTTTCCTGGATAATATCCATTACCTTTTTCTTCGTTTTTTCACTAATGCCACCATAGTTATTAATAATTTTTGATACAGTTCCTGGAGATACTCCAGCCATCTTCGCAATATCTTTAATCGTTAAATTCATAGCGGTCCCTCAATTGCCTTTCGCCTTCATAATAGATTGCTTATTTACTGTTTAGATTACTATTATTTGAAGCAATTTACAATTTGATAATGGGCGAAAAAGGAAGGTAATAAATTGAAATTTTTTATTTAACCGCACCATCAGTAATACTAGAAATAAATAATCTGTTAAACAGTAGGAAAATAATTAGTAAAGGTACTGTAGCCCAGAATACACCAGATAAAATCATACCGAAGTCAATGTTGAATGTGTTACTTAATGTCGCCAAGGCAACTTGAATTGTATACATTTCTGGATCTCTTAGAATTGTAAATTGCCATAAGAATTCTCCCCATACAGCTGTGAAGACGATAATACCTAATGTTGCGAAAGCTGGTAAAATAATCGGTAACACAATGCTGCGGTAGATTCTGAAATTCGAACACCCATCAAGCTTTGCAGCTTCAATTAATTCATCAGGTACCGAATTGCTTACATATTGTCTCATCAGGAAGATTCCTAATGGATTTAAGAAAAATAGAATCGCAACACCTTGTAATGTATCAAGCAAACCTGCTTTTGAAATTAAGTAGTATTGCGGAATTAATCCTAATTGCGGTGGGATAACCATTGTTAAAAGAATGGAAACAAACAACGCATTTTTCCCAGGAAATTTAAATTTTGCAAAAGCAAATCCTGCTAATGAGCTAATAATCAATACAACGATAGTTACTGATGTACAAAGAATTACAGTATTGATCATTGCCTGGAAGAAATCAATGGCACCCAACACCTTTTGGAAGTTTTCCACTAACAAATTACCCGGGGTGATCGTTGGCGGAATGGAGTTGTAAGCTGAACTTGGGCTTGTTGCCATCACAAACATCCAATAAAACGGAAACAATGAAAAAAGTGATGCTAGAGTAAGAAATGCATAGATGAATATTCTACCTTTTGAAAACTTTTTTGTTCCTGCTACGTCACCCATTATTTAGCTCCCTCCTTTTTTCTACCAATCTTCCCAGATGTTATTAACGTATTAATTGCAGAGAAGATGATGATGATAAATAACAAGATTACAGCTGTTGCAGATGCTGTACCAAATGATTGTAATTTAAAGGCATCGCGATATAAATACATAACTACTGTCATAGCTTCGTCTCTTGTAAAGGCTGATGTACCTAAGAATACGGTTGGCTCAGCGAATAATTGCAATGCACCAACTGTTGAGAAGAAAACAGTTAAAATGATAAACGGTTTTAGCATTGGCATTGTGATATAAAGCATTTGTTGAAACTTATTAGCGCCATCAATTGTCGCTGCTTCATACAGATCATTTGAAATACTTTGAAGACCTGCTAAATAAATAATTGTGTTATAACCAACCCATCTCCAAAACACCATAATGGAGATTGCAATTTTTGTACCCCATTCAGATGTTGCCCAGTTAACAGGATCAAATCCAAACACGCCTAGTACATAATTGGCTAAAGAAGTTTCGTGATTACTAAATAACACACTGAAAATGAGGGCTACTGCAACCATTGACGTAATATATGGCATGAAGATCGTAACTCTGAAGAAATTTCTAAAGCGGAGAAACGATAGATTTAATAGAAATGCAAGGATAATCCCAAAAATTAATTGAGGAGCAGTACCCATTAATCCAATAACAATTGTGTTATATAAAGATTTCCAAAATAGTGGATCTTCTAATACAATTTTGAAGTTATTTAACCCAGCAAACTCCATAGGGCTTAGCCCATTCCATTTTTGAAAAGCGAGGTACAAGCTGAATAGTGCTGGATATAACCCAATAACAGCAAAGATAATAAAGAAAGGTGATACATAAAGATAGCCAGAAATCATGTCTTTCTTTTCTTCAGATAGAAACCTTTTCTTTTTGACTGCTTTTTCGTTTGCAGAAACCATTTTCACTCCCCGTTTCTTTCAGAAAAACTAGATATGGTGCAACGATGCGCACCATATCTTAGCTTCATTCATTTTTCGAATTAACGACTTACTAAATCTTGCGCACGTTTAACAGCAGCTTTCCACTCTTTTTCTGGATCCGCACCGTCTTGAACGTTTTTAAGAGCATTTAGAACTTCTTGGTGTACTGGGAAGTATTTTTCACCTTTGTAAACGGCACCTTCGATATCTTGTGCTGCTTGAGCAAATACTTCAGATGTTACTTGACCACCAAAGAACTCATCTTGGTTAGATGTGAATTCTTCCATTTCATACACAGATGGTGCAGATGGGAATAATCCATTGCTTTGGAAAGATTTTAATTGGTTTTCAGGTGATACTAACCATTCAACGAAATCATATGCAGCTTGTGCATTTTCAGTTTCACTTGGGATTGCGATGTAAGATCCACCCCAGTTAGCAGCAAATTCAGTTGGTAAAGTAGCTACTTTGAACTTACCTGAAGCGTCTGGAGCATTACCTTCCATCCAACCTTTTAACCAGCCAGCACCTAATTCAGCAGCGAACTCACCAGTGTTAACAGCATTTGACCATTCTGGAGTCCACATATCAAATTTACCAACAACACCAGCCTCGTTTAACTCAACAGCATAGTCGTATGCTTTTTTAACTGCACTACCTTCTTCATCTAAAATTAACTCACCATCAGGATTTAAGTATGTTTCAACCGCAGGATCAAGAAGTGCTCTGTAAGCCATTTCAATACTATCTACGAAAGGTTTACCAGTTTTCTCTGTTACTTGTAATCCCGCTTCTTTAAATGCTTCAGGAGAATTAATTAATGCTTCTACTTCAGCTGGCTCAGTTGGAAGACCAGCTGCCTCGAATACATCTGTACGATAGTATAATGCTTTAGGTCCAATATCAGTTGGAAGACCGAATAAGAAGTCTCCTCCTTCATTTTCACCAGCATTCCATTTCCAGTCTAGATATTGATCTTGAACGTCTTTTGCACCAAGATCATATAAGTTTTCAAAACGATCTTGAGCTGCTTTGAAACGGTCAAATTGATCTACTTCTAACATTGCGATATCAGGAGCACCACTACCAGCAGATAAAGCTGTGAATAATGCATCATGGTGTTCAGCTGTTTCGGAAGATTTAAATTTTATTGTTACGTTTGGATTTTGTTCTTGATATTCTTTTACTAGCTCTTCATAGCCTGTCGCACCGAAAGCCCAGAAGTTTAGTTCTACTTTTTCATTTCCATCTCCGCCACCCTCTGAAGCGGTTTCATTTTTATCCCCACCGCTACATGCAGCTAACGAAAATGCTAAAGCTAAAGACAAACCAGAAGCTAACCATTTTTTCTTGCTTTTCATTTTATTTCCCCCTTGGTTTTTGTTTAATAACCGTTACCTGTTACGGAAACCGATTTCCTTATCAGGAAAAAATTAAAGTGGTTTTCGTTACTGGAAACCGCTTTCACTTATGATTATATATTCTATGAATCTATAAATCAATCTATTTTTCGAAAAAAATAAAAACTTTTTGAAAACCGGTTTCCTTAATCGTGATTTCATACTATCTAAGCAAGTAAAAAAGCCATCCTTCATACAAGGATGGCTTTACAATAATTTATAATTTTTCAGCAGCCGTTAATGACGCGCGAACAAAGTCACGGAATAGTGGCTGTGGTCTTGTAGGTCTTGATGTAAATTCAGGATGGAACTGTGATGCTACAAACCAAGGATGATCTTTTACTTCAATAATTTCGACTAAGCGGCCGTCCGGAGTTGTACCCGAGAAAACAAAGCCTGCTTCTTCCATTGCTTGACGATATTCGTTGTTGAACTCATAACGATGGCGATGACGCTCATAAATCACTTCATCCTGGTAAGCCTCGAATGCACGAGTTCCCTCTTGAAGCTTACTTGGAGATAAACCAAGACGTAATGTTCCACCTAAATCTTCAACATCCTTTTGCTCAGGAAGTAAGTCAATAACCGGATAAGCTGTATTAGGATCAATTTCTGCAGAATTTGCTCCTGCTAAGCCCAATACATTACGAGCATATTCAATTGAAGCAACTTGCATACCTAAGCAGATTCCTAAGAATGGTACTTTATTTACACGTGCATAGTTCGTCGCAACGATTTTCCCTTCAACACCGCGGTCACCGAAACCTCCAGGAACTAAAATACCATCAACATCTGCAAGCTGTTCTTTTACGTTTTCTGATGTTAATTCTTCTGCGTTTACCCATTTGATTTCAATATCAGAATCATATTCATACCCAGCATGGCGAAGTGCTTCAACAACAGAAATATATGCATCTTGAAGTTCAACATACTTCCCAACAAGAGCAATTTTTGTTGTTTTTGAAAGGTTTGTCACACGTTGTACAAGCTCTTTCCACTCTGTCATATCCGCATCATTGCAATCTAATTTTAAATGCTTACATACGATTGTATCTAAGTTTTGATCTTGAAGATCTAACGGGATGCTGTATAACGTTTCAGCATCACGGCACTCGATAACTGCGTTTTTATCAATATCACAGAACAGCGCAATTTTATCTTTCATATCTTGAGAAATTGGCATCTCCGTACGAACAACGATCACATTTGGTTGAATACCAAGACTTCTTAATTCTTTTACACTGTGCTGAGTTGGCTTAGTTTTCATTTCACCTGCAGCCTTTATATACGGCACAAGAGTACAGTGGATATACATCACATTGTCACGGCCAACATCACTTTTTACTTGGCGAATGGCTTCTAGGAATGGTAGTGATTCAATATCCCCTACTGTTCCACCAATCTCAGTAATAACAACATCTGCACCTGTTTCTTTACCAGCGCGAAACACTTTGTCTTTGATTTCATTAGTGATATGTGGAATAACCTGAACAGTTCCACCAAGATAGTCGCCACGGCGCTCTTTCTTTAAGACAGTTGAATAAATTCTACCAGTTGTCACGTTGTTAAACTTTGTTAAGTTTTCGTCAATAAAACGCTCATAATGACCTAAGTCTAAGTCTGTTTCTGCACCGTCTCCTGTAACGAATACTTCACCGTGCTGATATGGGCTCATTGTTCCCGGATCCACATTTATGTACGGATCGAATTTTTGAATCGTTACACTGATTCCACGGTTTTTTAATAATCTTCCTAGTGATGCAGCTGTGATCCCTTTACCTAAAGATGATACAACTCCACCTGTTACAAAAATATACTTTGTCATGGTCTTCCCCCTCAGAAGCTAATCTTTTTTTATTTTGTACAAGAAATGAAAAAATCATTTGAAAAACAATGAATAAGAGTGAAAAATTTTGTGATATTCAGGGGTAAGCCTGTCCTAACTAACAATTCAAAATCATTTTAGAAAATGAACTTTAAACGTTTATATAAAATAAGAAAGCCCCCTTCCAAACAAACTTGAAAGGGAGCAGTAATTGTTTAATTAAACGAACAATCTCTTTTTAAAGAGCCCAAAATAGATTCTACCTAGTTAGAAAAAGAAAGTCAAGACGATTTGGGTTTATTTTTCATCATCTGAATCATCATCAAAATCGTCGTCTTCGTCATCGTCAAGGTCTTCATCATAGTCATCTTCATCATCATCGATTAAATCATCATCATCTTCATCTTCATCTAGATCGTCCGCATCGTCTAGATCATCAAAGTCTTCATCTTCATCCTCGTCATCTGAATCATCGTATTCATCGATATCGTCATATTCGAGGTCTTCCTCGTCAAGCTCATCGTATACATCATCCAGATCTTCATCGTCGTCTGCTTTTTTCGATTTTTTCTTCTTCGGTTTTGCAACAGGAACGATTTCTTCTTCAATTTGCTCGTAAGGATACCATGTGCGTAATCCCCACATGTTTTCACCAACACAAATAAAACGGCCATCGATGTTGATATCTGTATAAAATTGAGCAATTTTATCTTCTACTTGTTGCTGTGTTAATCCTAGAAGATCAGCTACTTCTTTTACTAAATCACTAAATACGTAAGGTTTTCTTGCTTCTAAGAAAAGTTCGTAGGCAACCTCAACCATTGCCATTTCTTTTATTTGTTCTTCTGTTAATTGTTTTAGACTCAAGTTCTGGCACTTCCTTTCTACGTCATCGATCTATTGTAAATCCAGGGCTTTATCTGGTTGGTTCTGTTATGTTAGACAGAATTCAGCTAGAATAAGCCAATTAAGTAGAATAAACTTTAAAATATGTACATAGTAAACCTATCAAATCATACCATTCATTATAAACAATTTCTAGCAGTTTATGCCACCTTTATCATGTAAAAATTGATTTAAAGATGTTTTTGTTATTAGAAAGGTTGTTTTTGCACGCTTGTTGCTATAGATCAGGTATTTGGTAGGTTGATTTACTCTGCAGGTTGAAGAATATCACTAGGCGAAAACAGATTACATTAACCGTATGAAGACCATCTCGCTGCTCTTCAACTACTAATAAGGTCTTCATCACACAAATGAAGACCACCTCATCCCGCTTCAGCCACTAAAACAGTCTTCATCTCTCCTATGATGACCACCTCGCAACTCTTCACCCACTATAACGGTCTTCATAACCTCATTAATGACAGCCATAACCTAGCCCACTAATAAAAACAGAAACCGGCATCACCGGTTTCCCCACCTTACATATTCCTTCTATATTGTCCCCCAACTTCATACAAAGCCTGCGTGATTTGGCCAAGGCTGGCTACTTTTACGGTTTCCATTAGTTCGGCAAAGATGTTGCCGTTGTGGATGGCTGTATTTTTAAGGTTCAACAATGCTTCTTCGACTTTGTGCTCGTGCTTTTGTTGGAAAGTTTTTAGGTTTTGGATTTGTGTTTCTTTTTCTTCCTGTGATGCACGGGCAAGTTCCATGTTGTCCATCATGTCTTGTGATGGTGGATTTGGATTTAGGTATGTGTTGACACCGATGATTGGCAGTTCACCTGTGTGTTTTTTCATTTCATAGTGCATGGATTCGTCCTGGATTTTGCCGCGTTGGTATTGAGTTTCCATTGCTCCTAGTACACCGCCGCGTTCATTAATACGGTCAAACTCCTGTAGTACTGCTTCTTCTACTAAGTCTGTTAGCTCTTCAATAATGAATGAGCCTTGAAGCGGATTCTCATTTTTCGTTAAGCCATGTTCTTTCGTAATGATCATTTGAATGGCCATTGCACGGCGAACAGATTCCTCTGTTGGCGTTGTGATCGCCTCGTCATAGGCATTTGTGTGCAATGAATTACAATTGTCATGCAGGGCCATTAGCGCTTGAAGAGTTGTGCGAATATCATTAAAGTCAATTTCCTGAGCATGCAGTGAGCGTCCCGATGTTTGAACATGATATTTCAGCTTTTGACTTCGTTCATTAGCGCCATACTTGTCGCGCATAACGGTTGCCCATATTCTTCTTGCTACGCGACCAATGACTGTATATTCTGGATCGAGTCCATTGCTAAAGAAAAAGGATAAGTTTGGCGCGAAAGAATCAATATCCATTCCTCTGCTTAAATAATACTCAACATACGTAAACCCATTTGAAAGAGTAAAGGCTAGTTGTGAAATTGGGTTAGCTCCCGCTTCTGCGATATGATAGCCAGAAATGGAAACAGAGTAGTAATTTCGCACCCTTTGATCAATAAAATATTGCTGAATATCTCCCATTAAACGAAGTGCGAACTCTGTTGAAAAAATACACGTGTTTTGTCCTTGATCTTCTTTTAAAATATCAGCCTGCACGGTTCCTCTTACCGTTTGTAGTGTAAAGGCTTTTACTTCATCATATTCTTCCATTGTTAACGACCGACCGAGCTCAGCTTCCTTCTTGTTTACCTGCTGCTCAATTGCTGTATTCATAAACATCGCTAAAATAATTGGTGCGGGACCATTAATTGTCATTGAAACGGAAGTCGAAGGCGCACATAAATCAAAGCCATCATAAAGCTTTTTCATATCATCTAATGTACAAATGCTTACTCCACTTTCTCCAATTTTCCCGTAAATATCAGGGCGGTAGGCTGGATCTTCTCCGTATAAAGTTACTGAATCAAATGCTGTACTTAAGCGTTTTGCGTCATCATCTTTTGATAAATAATGAAAACGGCGATTTGTGCGGGCAGGAGTTCCTTCACCAGCGAACTGTCTTTTCGGATCTTCCCCTTCCCGTTTAAACGGAAACACACCAGCTGTATATGGAAAAGAACCTGGTACATTCTCTTTATAAAGCCAATTTAACACATCACCGTCATTTTTATATTTTGGTAATGATACTTTTGCTATTGATAATCCTGATAGGGAGGTGGTTCTAAGCTTTGTGACAATTTCTTTATTGCGAATAACCGTTGTAAACTGCTCTTGAGCATATTTCTCCTTTGTTTCTTCCCAGCTATTTAATAATGCCTTTGATTGCGGTGTTAGCTTTTCCTCAAGAGAATTCAGGACATTTTTCAAAGATAAAATTACTTCTTCATTTGTTTCCTGTTCAATAAGAGTTTCAATCGCACCTTTTAATTGAAACCTTTTTGTGGCAAGCTCTGCTTGCTCCTCTGAGTGACGATGATAGTTTCGAACAGTCTCACTGATTTCTCTTAAGTAATAACGACGTTCAGGTGGAATAATCACGTTTTGCTTTTCAACATCTTTAACAACCGGAAGAGAGGTTTGCCAGTCTAGATTTGTTTTTTCATTGATTAACTCTAGTAGTTTTGCGAATAGAGTATTTGTGCCTAAATCGTTAAACTGACTGGCAATTGTGCCGTAAACAGGCATCTCATCTAGTGGCTGATCGAAAAGCATTCGACTGCGCTGCACCTGCTTTTGCACTTGGCGCTTTGCATCTTCAGAGCCTTTACGCTCAAATTTATTGATAACGACCACATCAGCATAATCGAGCATATCAATTTTTTCTAATTGAGACGGTGCCCCGAATTCACTTGTCATCACGTACATCGATAGGTCACATATCTCGGCGATTTCTGCATCACCTTGCCCAATACCGCTTGTTTCAACAATCACAAGATCAAAGCCCGCTGCCTTTACAATAGAGATCGCATCTTGAATGGCCAATGATAGCTCAGACTTTGATTGGCGCGTTGCTAAGCTTCTCATAAACACTCGTGGAGAAAAAATAGCGTTCATTCGAATTCGATCTCCAAGCAGTGCTCCACCAGTTTTCTGCTTCGTTGGATCAACAGACAATATGGCGATCTTAACCGAAGCTAGCTCATTTAAAAAGCGTCGAATTAATTCATCAGTTAGTGAGCTCTTTCCAGCACCACCTGTTCCCGTAATCCCGATCACAGGTGTGTTCGTTTTCAACATTTTAGCTTCACTAATTAGGTTGTCTGCTGCTTCTGTGATTTCGTGTTTAAACACTTTCGCTTCTGCACATGAAATCAGTTTAGCAACCGCTTTTGTTTCTCCTGCTTTCACATCGTCCAAAGAGATTTCTCCCTTTTCAACGGTTGAAAAATCACACTCTCTTAGCATATGGTTGATCATGCCCTGAAGACCAAGCTCGCGCCCATCATCAGGAGAGAAAATTTTTGCAATTCCATATTCGTGGAGCTCTTTTATTTCTCGAGGAATAATGACCCCTCCGCCTCCGCCATAAAGACGAATATGTCCTGCTCCTTTTTCCTTGAGAAGATCGTACATGTATTTAAAAAATTCAACGTGTCCACCTTGATAGGAAGAAATGGCGATCCCTTGAACGTCCTCCTGAATCGCAGCAGCCACGATTTCTTCGACTGAACGATTATGTCCAAGATGAATCACTTCCGCTCCACTTGCTTGGAGAATTCGTCTCATAATATTAATTGAAGCATCATGTCCGTCAAACAAGCTTGATGCTGTGACAAAGCGAACAGCGTGCTTTGGTTTGTAAACCTCTGTTATTGTCATTTATAAAAACACCCCTTTGATTGCCACAAAAGTTACTTCCCAACCCCTTGTAAAATAACCTTTGTTTGCAGCTCAATATAATCTTCAAGCGTATACATTTTTTGAAGTGCCCAGCGTCTAAAGCCCCACATTTGGCCTTTTACAAAAATATTGTGAGCTATTAAATCACATTCTGGCTCTGATAACGTTAGTTCCCCATTTTGCACACAGTCTTTGACGATTTTTTTAAACATCCCGACCATTTCCATTTCCTTTTTTAACACATATGGAAGGGCATCCTTAGATAACGACTTAACCTCCTGATACATCACAAGCACTTCATCTTGCATTTCATCCATCACGATAAAATAATTGTGGATCGCTCGTTTTAAGCTTTCAATTGTTCCCTGCTTTGTATCAATATCTTCTTCCAAGCGGGCATGAACCTGGTCATAAATGCTGTCACAAACTAAGTAAAGAACATCCTCTTTTTGGCGGATATATTCATACAACGTTCCAATACTAAAGCCGGCAGACCTTGCAATCTCTCTAGTTGTCGTGCGGTGAAAACCTTTTTCTTTAAAAAGATTGACCGCACCTTTAATCATCTGCTCTCTTCGCTTTTCAATTAGCTTCTCATCCTTAACGGATGCGACAACTTCACGCTTTTCCATCTACCTCCCACCTATCACTGAAACTAGTATTCTTTTATTTCGTTAACATCCTAGAAATGACAAGTCGTTGAATTTCCTGTGTACCTTCATAGATTTGTGTGATTTTGGCATCTCTCATAAATCGTTCAACAGGGTAGTCCTTTGTATAGCCATAGCCACCAAACACTTGAACAGCTTCAGTTGTAACCTTCATCGCTGTGTCACCAGCAAAAAGCTTAGACATCGCTGATTCTTTTCCATATGGTAACCCTTCGGACTCTAGCCATGCTGCTTGATAGGTTAATAGACGTGCAGCCTCAATATTTGTTGCCATATCTGCCAGCTTAAAGCTAATTCCTTGCTGAGCTGCGATCGGTTTGCCGAATTGCTCTCTTTCCTTTGCGTAGGCAATGGCCGCATCCAACGCACCCTGTGCAATTCCAACCGCTTGTGCAGCTATACCGTTTCTCCCGCCATCCAATGTCATCATGGCAATTTTAAAGCCATCCCCAATTTCGCCTAATACATTTTCCTTTGGTACTTTACATTCTTCAAACATAATCTCAGTAGTAGGTGATGAACGGATACCCATCTTGCTTTCTTTTTTTCCTACCGAAAAGCCTTCAAAATCCTTTTCAACGATAAACGCTGTTGTTCCTTTAGATTTACTCGAAGGATCTGTTACTGCAAATACGATATAGATGTCCGCAATTCCTCCATTTGTGATGAAAATTTTTGAGCCATTTAAAATATAATAGTCTCCGTCTTCACGGGCATTCGTGCGCATACCCCCTGCATCAGATCCAGAGCCTGGCTCAGTTAACCCGTATGCACCGATTTTTTCACCTAGTGCCATCGGCTTTAAATATTTTTGCTTTTGTTCTTCATTACCAAACTTATATAGGGGCCACCCTGCTAACGACGTATGGGCGGATAACGTTACACCTGTTGATGCGCATACTCTTGAAAGCTCCTCAACTGCGATCACATAAGCCAAATAGTCACTACCAATCCCGCCATACTCCTCAGACCAAGGAATCCCCGTTAAACCTAGGTCAGCCATTTTTCTAAAAATGTCCATATCAAAACGCTCTTGTTCATCGCACTCTGCTGCTGTTGGTTCTACTTCCTTTTTTGCAAAATCTCTCACCGTTTTACGTAGCATTTCATGTTCTTCTGAAAGTTTAAAGTACATCTCTTTCTCCCCATTTCACCGCTTATTTTTCTTTCACTAAATGCTTGCCTATCACAATTCGTTGTATTTCACTTGTACCTTCGTAAATTTCACAAACCTTTGCATCCCGGAAATACCGCTCCACTGGGTAATCCTTTGTATAGCCATATCCTCCAAAGATTTGAATCGCCTCTGTGGTAACCTCCATGGCTGTTTTTGAAGCAAATAGCTTTGCCATCGCAGCCTGCTTGCCACATGGAAGTCCTTGTTCCTTTAACCATGCAGCTTGATAAACTAATAGCTTTGCAGCTTCCACATTTGTTGCCATATCCGCAAGCTTAAAGGAAATCCCTTGCTGTGCAGCGATTGGCTTGCCAAACTGCTTGCGTTCCTCTGCATAGGCTGTTGCCTTCTCTAGCGCAGCCTCGGCAATCCCAAGTGCTTGAGCAGCAATGCCAATTCGGCCTCCATCAAGATTGGCCATCGCAAGCTTAAAGCCTTCTCCCTCGTTCCCTAGAAGGTTTTCAAGCGGAACTCTAGCATTTTCAAAAATTAACTCCGTTGTTCTTGATCCGTTTAAGCCCATTTTGTGTTCATCTTTTCCGATAAAAAAGCCCGGTGTTCCTTTTTCAACAATGAATGCCGATATGCCGCTGCTTCCTTTGTCCTCGCTTGTTCGAGCAAAAACAATATATATGTCCGCTTCACCACCATTTGTAATGAATACCTTTGATCCATTTAATAAATAGTGATCATCCTTTTTAATGGCCTTTGTTTTCATGCTTGCCGCGTCAGATCCGGAGCTTGGTTCTGTTAAACAAAAAGCTCCTAGACGCTCTCCTGTTGCAAGTTTTTTTACATAGTTGTTTTTTTGCTTTTCATTGCCAAACATTAAAATTGGATAGGTTGCAACAGATGTGTGAACAGATAAAATAACAGCTACTGTCGCACTTACTTTGGCTATTTCATGAATAGCCATAATATAAGAGGTGTAGTCCATGTTCGCCCCGTCATATTCGGTCGGAATTGGAATCCCCATTAAACCAAGTTCCGCCATCTTTTGAAGAACGGCAGATGGAAATACCCCTTTTTCCATCTCTTCCACAAATGGCTCAATTTCTGCTTTTGCAAATTCACGTATCATTTTTTGCATCATTACTTGCTCTTCTGTAAAATGTAGATTCACTTGATGCCCACCCCTTTGGTCATTGCAAAATGAAAACCCTATGTTTCTACTGAAATTAGGAATACTGATAAAACCCTCTACCAGATTTTTTCCCAAGCCAGCCTGCTTTTACATATTTACGTAGCAATGGACATGGGCGATATTTATCATCACCAAAGCCTTCATGAAGTGTTTCCATAATGTATAAGCATGTGTCCAATCCGATAAAATCTGCCAAAGTTAACGGACCCATTGGATGGTTCATCCCAAGCTTCATTACTTCATCAACTGCTTCCGGCTCTGCCACTCCTTCATACACAGTAAAAATTGCTTCATTGATCATCGGCATTAAAATGCGGTTGGAAACGAAGCCAGGGAAATCATTCACCTCAACAGGTGTTTTATTTAATTTTTTCGTAAGATCTTCAATTTGCTGATAAACTTCATCAGATGTAGCAAGACCGCGGATAATTTCAACGAGTTTCATCACAGGAACAGGATTCATAAAATGCATGCCGATTACGCGATCGGGCCTGTTAGTAGCTGCGGCAATTTCTGTAATTGGTAAGGATGAGGTGTTAGTTGCCAAAATAACCTGCTCTGGAGCAAGAGTATCGAGTTGCTGGAATAGTGTTGTTTTCACTTCCATTTTTTCAATCACAGCCTCGATAATGAAATCAACTTCTTTCGCATCTTCAATGGAAACGGAAGGGATGAGTCGCTTTAGCGTTTCATCTTTGTCCTGCTCGGAAAGCTTTCCTTTTTCCACCTGTCTTTGTAATTGCTTTTGAATGGAAGTTAAACCTTTTTCGATGATTTCCTGTTTCATGTCATGAAGGACAACTTGAAATCCAGCCATGGCACACACTTGGGCAATGCCGGAGCCCATTTGTCCGGCACCGATTACCATGATTTTTTGAATGCTCATATGGGGCCTCCTCTTTAAATTTGGATTGTTTTCTATACGTTTTATCTAACGGAAATCTAGTTTTTAATTCTGTTTTGCGCGCTGAGGTGAGAGGTCAGAGGTGAGATTTGAGGCAATCGGGGAGTGCCCGATTGCACTATTAAAGTTAGACCTCAATCATGATGGCATCGCCTTGGCCGCCGCCGCTGCAGATGGCTGCAATGCCGATTCCGCCGCCTCTGCGCTTTAATTCATGAATTAAGGTGATGAGAATTCTTGCTCCACTTGCACCGATTGGGTGGCCGATTGCAACGGCACCACCGTTTACGTTTACCTTTTCTGGATCAAGACCCGCAATTTGGTTTGCGGCTAATGCAACGGTTGCAAATGCTTCATTAATTTCAAATAAATCAATATCTTCAACCGTTTTGCCTGTTTTGCTTAATAACTCATTAATGACAAGTCCCGGTGTTTTAGGAAAGTCTTCAGCTTCAACAGCAATGGCTGTATGAGCGAGAATTGTTGCGAGAGGCTCTCTTCCTTCACTTTTCGCTCTTTCATCACTCATTAGCACAAGAGCTGCTGCTCCGTCATTAATTCCTGGGGCATTACCTGCTGTGATCGTTCCATCATGATCAAAAACAGGGTTTAGCTTTGCTAATCTTTCTAGTGATGTGTCTTTACGTGGTGCTTCATCTTTGTCGACCACAATTGGGTCTCCTTTACGCTGTAGTACTTCAACAGCAACTATTTCTTCACCTAAAATTCCCGCTTCCTGAGCAGCAACCGTGCGCTGATGGCTTCTTAATGCCCACTCATCCTGCTGTTGTCGTGTGATTTCAAGCTCTTTTGATGTGCTGTTACCGTATGTGCCCATGTGAACACCAGTAAAGCTACATGTTAATCCATCATGAATCATTAAATCCTTCACAGCATGATCACCCATACGAAGTCCCCATCTTGCTTTTGGCATCATATAGGGTGCATTGCTCATTGATTCCATGCCTCCGGCTACAATCACTTCCTCGTCTCCGGCACGAATGATTTGATCTGCCATTGTGACGCTTCTTAGTCCAGATGCACAAACCTTATTTACTGTTTCTGTTTTTACATTCCATGGCAGGTTTGCCGCACGGGCCGCTTGACGTGATGGAATTTGCCCTTGTCCTCCTTGTAGAACATTTCCGATAATCACTTCTTGGACATCTTCAGGCTGAACACTTGCTCTTGTTAACGCCTCCTTTATGGCGATTCCCCCAAGCTCTGACGCTGTTAATGTTGAAAGAGCTCCACCAAACTTCCCCACAGGTGTTCTGACTCCACTTAAAATAACGGTTTTTGCCATGTTCCTCTCCCCTTTGCAATGTATGTAATTTAGATTAGTAAACGCTTACAAATAGCGACTGAACGCTCGCTCAATTTTTCTTCAGAGATAAAGAGGGGAATTTCCCCTCTTTCCATTTTATCTTACTTTTCTTTGAAAATGACTATGAAACTAGCTCTTTTTGTTCGCCAAATATCGACTTTTCTAGAAGCTCAGCAACATCATATGTGCTAACCGTTTCTTCTACTTCTTTTGCTTTTGTTCCATCACTTAACATCGTTAAGCAATACGGACAGCCTGAGCTAATCACTGATGGATTCACAGCTAATGCTTGCTCTGTTCTCGCAACGTTAATGCGGCTTCCTGTATCTTCTTCTGTCCACATTAAGCCTCCACCAGCTCCACAGCACATTCCTTTTTCACGATTACGCTCCATTTCAATGAGCTTCACACCAGGAATTGCTTTTAAAATATTTCGTGGTGCATCATACACTTCATTGTATCTTCCTAGGTAACAAGAATCGTGGAATGTAATGGTTTCATTAACAGGAAGGCTTGGTTTCAGTCTTCCAGAAGCCACTAGCTCTGCAAGCAACTCTGTATGGTGATAAACCTCTGCTTCTAACCCGAAATCCGGGTATTCATTTTTAAAGATATTATAAGCATGTGGGTCGATTGTGACGATCTTTTTCACATCATTTTTCACAAACTCATCAATATTTTTCGTTGCAAGCTCCTGGAATAAAAATTCATTCCCAAGGCGACGCGGTGTATCTCCTGAGTTTTTCTCTTTGTTACCCAGAATTGCAAATGTAACGCCAGCTTCGTTAAGAAGCTTCGCAAAAGATAAGGCGATTTTCTGACTGCGATTATCATAAGAGCCCATTGAGCCAACCCAGAATAGGTATTCAAACTCTTCTCCTGCCTTGCTCATTTCTTTTACCGTTGGAACGTGTACATCCTCGCGTGCTTCACGCCATGTTTCACGCTCTTTACGGTTAAGTCCCCAAGGGTTTCCTTGGCGTTCAATGTTTGTCATTGCACGCTGAGCATCTGCATCCATTTTTCCTTCTGTTAGCACTAAATAACGACGCATATCAATGATTTTATCAACATGCTCATTCATAACTGGACATTGATCTTCACAGTTACGGCAAGTTGTACATGCCCAAATTTCTTCTTCTGTAATAACATCACCAATTAATGAAGCACTATAGCCCGTTGCTGCCGTTTCTTGTGCACCTGAGCTTGCTGCCATCATCGCAATTTGATTTCCCTTTGTGCCACTGAATGCTACAGCCGGCACCCATGGTTGTTTTTGTGTAACAGCTGCTCCTGTAAAGGTTAAATGGTCACGTAGCTTAATAATTAGGTCCATCGGAGAAAGAATTTTCCCTGTCCCTGTTGCCGGACACATATTTGTACAGCGTCCACACTCAACACATGCATATAAATCAATTAGCTGTGGTTGTGTAAAGTCTTCAATTTTGCCAACCCCAAATGATTCCTGTGTTTCATCTTCGAAATCAATTTTTTCAAGCTTTCCAGGGTTTGATGTACGGTTAAAATACACATTCGCAGGACCTGCAATTAAATGCGCATGCTTTGATTGTGGTACATACACTAAGAAAGTTAATAAGAAAAGTAAATGGATCCACCATGCAATATAGAAAATAACGATTGATCCTGTTTCTCCTACAAAGCTAAGTAAAAAAGCAAATGATGAAGCAAGTGGCTCAGACCATGTTAAATCATGATCATGCCAGATCAATCCCATTCCATTTCCGAGCAATACTGATAGCATTAAGCCACCAATAAAAAGTAATACTAGTCCTGATTTAAAGCCTCGTTTTAAGCGAACAAGCTTTTCCACATAACGACGGTGAAACGCCCAAACTACAGCAACCAATATCATAAAAGTAATAATTTCTTGGAAAAACGTAAACGCCGGATACAGCGGTCCAAGCGGCAGATGTGCACCAGGTACTAAGCCTTTAATAATAAAATCAATGGCTCCAAATTGAACAAGAATAAAGCCATAGAAAAACATCACGTGAATGATCCCACTCTTTTTATCCTTTAAGAGCTTTTTCTGTCCAAACACATTCACCCATATTTTTTCTAATCTTTCCTTTACCTTCCCATCAAATTCGACCTTTTTGCCTAGCTTAATATAAGCCATTCTTGTACGAATTAAGTAGATGAAAAGATGGACTGCGTAAGCGGTTACAATTAAAAATGCAACTAAATTTACCCAAAGTAATGCGCCCATGTTGTTTCCCCCAATCTCCCAATTGTTACGGTCTGTTTTTCCCCTTTGCACAACAGTCTGTTTCTCGTTTTCTGAATTTACTTATATCTCTATGATAATAAATGAATGAGCATTCAGTCAATAATTTTTTGAGTGGATTTATAAATGGTGGTTGTACAATGTATTCCCGAGCTTTTTAAATATGCTTTAAAAATCCTTAAACTTATTTGGTTTATACGATGTTTTAGTGAATGGTTGAGATTTCCGCTATAGATTGTTCGCTTTCCGCGGGGAGTGCGGTGAGCCGCCTCGACGCTCGCGTCTGCGGGGTCTCGCACCTTTCGCTACAATTAACTATAAGAAGTTTTACGTCTAGTATCTAATTACATAAAAACAGGTAAAAACGCTCAAAATAAATAGAACTTGCTGATAACTTTTTACCCTTTCCATAATATATATGCTGCTAGGAGGATGGCGTTTGAACATCGTATTCATTATTTGCTTTGTCATAGTGGCAATTATCTGCTGGTGGACGATTGATTATCACCTTGGTAGAAGAAATCACCTTGCAACATCAAAGTATACGCAATTTCCTCAACGTAAAAGTGATATTACCCTTATTACAGATGGAGATACTTTATATAAAGATCTTTTTGAGAGCATTAAAAATAGTACAAAAAGTATCCATGTGCTATTCTTCATTGTGAAAAATGATGAAATCAGTCATGAGTTTTTAACGATTTTGGGTGAGAAAGCAAGGCAAGGTGTCGAAGTGCGCCTTTTACTTGATTATGTAGGCAGCTCAAAGCTGACGAAAAAAAGGATTCAACATCTAAAAGACAATGGTGTTCGTTTTGCTTTTACTCATAAACCTAAGTTTCCTTACCTTTTTTATACAACGCAAGCAAGGAATCATCGGAAAATAACCGTTTTAGATGGTAAAATTTCTTATTTAGGTGGCTTTAATATTGGAAAAGAATATCTTGGGAACGATCCAAAGCTAGGATACTGGAGAGATTTTCACCTGAAAATCACCGGAGAAGGCACGGCCGATTTACAGGAGCAATTTTTAAAGGACTGGTATGATTCTACTGGTGAAAACGATGTAGATAATCCCCAGTACTATCCTAACCAGCCACTTGGAAAGAGTGAGCATATGTTCATCTCTACATATGGAGAAAATCTTGAAAAGCATTTCATTTCGTTCATTAGGGATGCTAAGCAAGACATTTTAATTTGCTCGCCCTATTTCATTCCGGGAAAAGTTATTTTGGATGAGCTTTTAGCTGCTCTATCAAGGGGCGTACGTGTCCGAATTATGGTGCCGATGCGAAAGGATCATCCGCTTGTAAAAGAAGCTTCTTTCCCATACTTTGGTCCCCTACTCCTTGCAGGCTGTGAAATTCACCAGTATTATCATGGCTTTTTTCACGCAAAGATGATTATGATTGACGATCATCTTTGTGACATTGGAACAGCAAACTTTGATAAAAGAAGCTTTTATTTAAACGATGAAATGAACTGCCTCATATATGACCGTGAATTTATTCAAGAGGTAAAAAAATTTGTTCAAGGTGATTTGGGTCGTTCAGAGCTGTTAACCTATCAGGCCTATCAGAAGAGATCTCTTTTTGAAAAAGGAAAAGAAAGGTTTGCAACATTAGTGTCGCATTTTTTGTAATCTTATTGGAGTACAGGGTGTGGAATCTTGTAGGCTCTCTGGCTCCGAAATAGTATGACTTTAGAACGGGAGGGAGATCATGATTATTCGGTTCGGCTATGTGTCACATGCTCTTTCTCTATGGGATTGTTCACCAGCCAAAACATTAACATTCACGAGATGGAAAAAGCTCGAAGAACAGGAACGACACGAGCAACTTTTATATGTAACGAAACAAAATCTGGAACATACTTTACGGATGATGCACTATAATATTGCCCATGAAATAATGGTATACCGAATGTCATCATCAATTGTCCCACTAGCTACCCATCCTGAGGTGCTATGGGATTATAAAACACCATTTAAGGATTTGCTCACTGAAATTGGAGATTTGGTTAAAAAGTATAAGCTTCGGACGAGTTTTCATCCAAATCAGTTTACACTGTTTACAAGCGATAAAAAGCATATTACAGAAAATGCAGTTGGTGATATGACCTATCATTATGATTTATTGGATGCGATGGGACTTGCTGATGAAGCCATTATTAACATTCATGTTGGCGGGGCTTACGGTGACAAAACTAAGGCTACAGAACGTTTTCATCATAATATTAAGAAACTGCCAACACATATAAAAAAGCGAATGACTCTAGAAAATGATGATAAAACCTATACAACATCAGAAACATTGGCCATTTGTCAAAAGGAGCAGATTCCCCTTTTATTTGATTATCATCATTACATGGCTAATAAAGACGATGATGAAAATTTTTTAGAACTGCTTCCTACTATTTTTACTACATGGGATTGGGTCGGAATACACCCAAAAATACATGTTTCCTCCCCAAAATCTGAGAAGGAATTTCGCAGTCATGCGGATTATGTTGATGTTGAGTTTTTAATGCCTCTATTAAAGGGGTTAAAAGAATTGAATGTTGACGTTGATTTGATGATTGAAGCAAAGCAAAAGGATAAAGCAGCATTGAAGCTTTGTGAGGATGTTGCGAAGATTAGAGGAGTTAAGCGGATTGGTGGCGCTACTATAGAATGGTAGTGCCATTTTCCTATTATAAATGGTAACGTTTTCACTTGATTTATAGGATGGATCTGGGTTATTCTTTATTCTACAGCGGTGCACTTACATTTACTTTTGTGCAATCGGTTGCACAATCTAAGTAATTATGTAAGCGTTTAAACTAAACTGTTGTACAACAAAGGAGGATGTTATATGTGTCATTTTTTCAAAAGGTTTGGAATTAGCTTACTCATTATTCTACTCACCGTTTCTTCTCTCTTTTCAACCTCTGCAAGCGCAGACATCAAGTCAGATTATAAAACATACGTCATGGCACCACTTACAAAAATCACGAACTGGAGTGACTTTGCAAAGCAGTTAGCTACTTTAAAAAACAATGGGGTATATGCTTTAACAACTGATGTTTGGTGGGGTGATGTTGAAAAAAACGGCAACAATCAATTTGATTGGTCTTATTATCGTCAATATGCACAGACTGTAAGGGAATCTGGACTTAAATGGGTTCCGATCATCTCCACACACCAATGTGGCGGCAATGTTGGTGATGATTGCAATATTCCGATACCAAGCTGGGTTTGGAATTTAGCCTCAACTGATACACTTACTCATAAATCCGAAACCGGCTATGTGAGCAGAGAGACATTATCTCCATGGGCATCAGGTGTCGTCTCAACACAATACGATGAGTTATATGAATCATTTGCGCAGAACTTTTCAGACTATAAAGATATTATTATTAAAATCTACTTAAGTGGTGGACCTGCAGGGGAATTAAGATTTCCATCTTATGTATCAAACGACGGATGGTCTTATCCCTCAAGAGGAAAACTGCAAGCATATACAGAAACAGCGAAAAGTGACTTCCGAACATATATGCAAGCTAAATATAGTACTTTAACAAACTTAAACACTGCTTGGAAAACAAATCTTACTTCATGGACTCAGGTAAACCCACCTTCAGATGGAGATAACTTCTTCTCTTCAGGTGCAGCGTATAATAGCCAATATGGAAAAGATTTTATGACTTGGTATCAAAATGTTTTAATTAAACATCTTAACCTAATTAGTCAGAAGGCTCATGAAAATTTTGATGCTACATTTGGTGTTCCGGTCGGCGCTAAAATTGCCGGAATTCATTGGAAAATGAATGACCCTTCTATGCCACATGCATCTGAATACTCAGCAGGATATTACAATTATGCAAGCATACTTGATCAATTTAAAGCTAGTAATCTACATCTTACTTTTACATGTTTAGAGATGGACAACAGTCAAGAATTTACAAGTCCATATTACTCAGCACCAAAAGCACTTGTTACTCAAATTGCGAATTTAGCGACACAAAGAGGAATCGTACTTAACGGCGAAAATGCACTGGCAATCTCTAGCTCTGATGCCAGCTATAGTGAGTCCCGCTACCGAAATACCGCACAGCATTTATTCAATGAAGGCTTCAGCGGATTCACTCTGCTTCGTTTAGCAAATGTCGTTCAATCTAATGGCACAAAAACAGCTGAAATGGACCGATTCCGAGATATTTTAGCTCTACAGCCGATTAAAGTTGAATTTATCGTTAAAAATGCTCCTACTGCATACGGTGATACCGTTTATGTAACAGGAAACCGTTGGGAAATGGGCATGTGGAATAACCCAGATGGAGACATGATCAAACTTACTTGGGATAACACAAATAAAGACTGGCGCGGAACAGCAACTATCGCAGCGAATCGTTACTATGAATTTAAAGCGGTGATCGTCGGCTCAAATGGAAGTCCAAAAGCATGGGAGCCTAATGGTAACAATACTTGGTCTACGCCAAATGTGAGTTCGAATTATACGATTCAGTGGTAGGAAGAAGAGTGAATCTCCTCGGTTTAGGTTTAGGCAAACTGAGGGGGTTTTTTTGTTTTGGAGGGTGGCGAGGCTGGTGTTGGGGAGTTTTATGAATGAACTGCACTTTTAAATGGGAGAAACTTAGGCTACTTTGGGTTTTTCATTGTATTTTTCAGTGCTGCCGGAACTGGAATCAGGCTTTATCTTCGATTTTGGGATGTTTATCTTCGATTCTGGAGAGTTTATCTTCGATTTTGAGCACTTTATCTTCGATTTTGGGCACTTTATCTACGATTCCTGCAATTTTATCTTCGATTGCCCTTTTCCTTATAAAAAATCAAGTTGAATTACAGCGTTGCATCCGGTTTTCAAATTCCCACCCACAATTCCTTTTCCCCACAAAAAAACCCCAGATGAACAACTTTCATCTGAGGCAAACTTCTCTTCTTTCTTACATCTTCTCAGGTGCAGAAACACCAATGATCGTAAATGCATTTTGTAATGTAACTTGCGTTGCTTTCATTAGGCCTAGTCTTGCACGGCTTTTTTCTGTGTTTTCAGGATCTAGCACTTTTTCAGCGTTGTAGAAGCTGTGAAGTGTTGATGCTAAATCATAAATGTAATTTGTGATGCGGTGCGGGATACGTTTTTGAGCTGCCTCCGCTACTGCTTGTGGGAATTCACCTAGTTTTTTCAGTAAGTCAAATTCTTTTTCAGATGAAATTTCATCTAATTTTAGGTTATCTTCGAATGATAATCCTTGTTCTTCACCTTGGCGCAGCATACTGCAAATACGTGCATGAGCATATTGTGCGTAGTATACAGGGTTTTCGTTTGATTTAGATACAGCAAGATCAAGGTCAAAGTCCATATGTGTATCAGCGCTTCTCATTGCGAAGAAGTAACGTACAGCATCAAGACCTACCTCTTCAATTAAATCACGCATTGTAACAGCTTTACCTGTACGTTTACTCATCTTCATTTTTTCACCATTTTTGTAAAGATGAACAAGCTGAATGATTTCAACTTCAAGAGTATCCTTGCCATAGCCAAGTGCTTCGATCGCTGCCTTCATACGAGGAATGTAGCCATGGTGGTCTGCGCCCCATACGTTAATCAGCTTTGTAAAGCCTCGGTCAAGCTTGTCCTTGTGATAAGCAAGGTCTGGTGTTAAATATGTGTAAGAGCCGTCATTTTTGATTAAAACACGATCCTTGTCGTCACCAAATGTTGTGGAGCGGAACCATGTTGCACCATCTTCTTCATAGATGTGGCCTTTTTCTTTTAATGCAGCAAGGGCATTATCAATTTTTCCGTTATGATAAAGAGACGTTTCTGAGTACCACACATCAAATGGTACACGGAATTCCTCTAAGTCAGCTTTTAGCTTGGCCATTTCATATTTTAATCCGTATTCTCTGAAAAAGCTTAGGCGTTCTTCGCTAGATTGATCAACGAACTTATCTCCGTACTCTTCAGCAAGCTTTTTCCCGATGCCAATAATGTCTTCTCCATGGTAGCCATCCTCAGGCATTGCTGTATCTTTACCTAGGGCTTGGAAGTAGCGAGCTTCTACTGAAAGAGCTAAGTTGTTAATTTGGTTTCCAGCATCATTAATGTAGTATTCACGAGATACATCGTACCCAGCTTTTGCTAATACGTTACATAATGAATCACCTACAGCCGCTCCACGGGCATGACCTAGGTGAAGGTCGCCTGTTGGATTTGCTGAAACAAACTCAACTTGAACTTTTTCATTGTTTCCTACGTTTATTTCACCGTAGCTTTCGCCAGCTTTTAAGATATTAGGAATTAAGTCTGTAAGGTAGCTGTTATTCATGTAAAAGTTAATGAATCCTGGACCAGCAATTTCAATTTTTTCGATTGACCCTTTTTCTTTATCGAAGTTTTCAACAATCGCTTCTGCAATGGCGCGTGGTGCTTTTTTCGCTACACGTGCAAGCTGCATCGCCATGTTTGTAGAATAATCTCCGTGGGCTTTTTCCTTTGGAAGTTCTAATAAAACATCTGGAATTTGCGCTTCTTCAGCTAAACCAGCTTTTAAAACGGAAGCTTTGATTTCATCTTTTAACCGTTCTTTGACTTGCTCAACGATATTCATTGTTACTCCTCCTTGTAGGTAATCATCAATTTATGTACATGCTTTTCATTTTCATCTATTTGCAAATCATATAAAATAACGAGCCTATCTTCAAGCTCTGTTTTTTCTATTGTTAGTGATTTAGTGTAGGTTTCTAATTGAAGCTTGCCAAAAGGTGTACCATAATCAGTTAGTGTTAGCTCCTCTTCGATAAAACGCTGTTTCATCGTAACCGCACCAGATCGCATCACAACAACCTCACGATCAGCAATTTTCACAGTAGTTTTGACCGATCCGAGTTCATGAGTTTCATCATAACGGAGATAAATGGTTTTTCCCTTTAAAATATACTCACCTGTTGTTGAAACTTCAATCG